>NZ_JBFBAO010000131.1:0-16267 GCF_040682255.1 Micromonospora sp. NPDC051296
ACGACCTGGCCGACCCGCTTCACCGGGAACTCGCCCTGGCCCACGTGCACCGGCTCGGTGCCGCCGGCCGGGTGACCATGGTCCAGCCGTACCTGGCCGGTCCGGGCGGATCGAGTGGCGTCCGCAGAGCGCCGAGAGCGAACTCGAACGGGCCGCCGGAGTGCTCCGCCGGGATCTGGGCACGCCGCGGGTGGTCGCCTTCGCCAACCCCAAGGGTGGCGTGCACAAGACCACGGCGACCGTCCTGGCCGCGGCCACCGTCGGCAGCGTGCGCGGCCGTGGCGTGCTGGCCTGGGACGACAACGAGCTGCGGGGCACTCTCGGGCTGCGCGCCGGCAGCGCCCGGCACGCCCGCACGATCCGGCATCTGGTCGCCGATCTCGTCCAGATCGAGATCCGGGAGGGCGCCGACCTGCTGGAGATCCTCGACGACTACCTGCGGCACGCCTCCGACGGCTCGTACGACGTGCTGGCCGGCGAGGAGAGCCCGCGGTTCGCTCAGCGGCTGGACCAGTTCACCGTCAAGCGGGTGCTGGAGCTGCTGCGCCGCACCCACGCCGTGATCTGCGTGGACACCGGCAACAACGTGGAGAGTCCGAACTGGCGCACCGTGATGCAGGCCGCCGACCAGTTGGTGGTCACCACCGTGCCCCGCGAGGACGCCGCGTTCAGCGCGGACTGGATGCTCGACCTGCTGCACGAGGAGGGGATGGGTGAGCTGGCCGACAACGCGGTCACCTTGATCTCCTGCCCCACCCCGGGCCGGCTGCCGTTGCAGGACGACCTGGAGCGCCACTTCGCCACCCGCACCCGGGCGGTGGCCGTGGTGCCGTACGACCCGGCTCTGGAGACCGGTTCCTCGATCGAATACCACCAGCTCCAGGCCGAGACCCGGCAGGCGTGGCTGCGGGCGGCGTCGGCGATGCTGGAGCCGTTCGCCCGCTGAACGATTGTCGAAGATTTCCTGAGTGGCGACACCGTGTACGGCTCGCGCCGGGAACTGCGAGGATCATCGGGTGAGCCCGGACACCCCCGCCGCCGAACCACCCGTACCGGCATTGCCGACCGTCCCACCGGTGCCGGCGGATCCGCCGCACAGGCCCGCCCGCACGGCGGCGGCCGGAGCGGCGACGGTGCTCGTCCTGGGCCTGCTGGGTGCCCCGCTGGGGCTGCTCTGGGCGGCGGTCGCCCCGGCCACCCCGGTGGTCAAGACCGCTGACGGTGCGGTCTACGGCCAGGCCCAGCCGGAGCAGCCGATCGCCGCCGACGGCTGGTTCAGCCTGCTCGGGTTGGGCTTCGGAGTGCTCGCCGCGCTCGCGGTGTGGTTCGTGCTGCGCCGCCACCGGGGGCCGGTCGGGCTGGTCGTGGTGGTGGCCGGCGCGCTCGCCACCGCAGCGGTCGCCTGGCAGGTCGGGCGTCGGGTCGGGCTGAGCACCTACCAGCGCCTGCTGGAGACGGCCCCGGACGGGACGGCCTTCACCAAGCCGGCCGACCTGCGCGCGGGCGGAATCGACCTGTTCCTCGGGGTGCTGCCGGTGCCGTACGGCAACCTGCTGCTGCCGTCGTTCGGCGCCGCGGTGGTGTACACCATGCTGGCCGGCTGGTCGCGGTGGCCGTCGCTGCGACCCGAGCCGGAGCCCGACGCGACCTGGTTCGGCCCGGCCGTCGGCTACCCGTCGGGCGGTCCGGGGCCCGGCGGCTACCCGCCGCTCGGTGTCGGGCCGGGCGGTTATCCGCCGGGCGGCGTCGGATCGCACGGTTACCCGCCGGTGGGCGTGACCGGTCATCCGGCGGCCGGCGCGGGGGACGGCACGTTCGGGCCGCCGGCCGGCGTGGGGGACGGCCTGGTCGGGCCGGCGGCCGGCGGCGAGCGGCCGGCCGAGGAGCGGGTCGGCGACGGGTCGGGCCCGGGTGGGGTCAGTTCGGGGCCGGCGGCGCCTTCGCCAGCTCCGCCAGCGGCACCGGAACCGCCCGTACCTGGCGCAGCAGAGCCGCCTCGCGGTTGAGCAGGTTCAGCTCGGCGCGCAGCCGGGCCGCCGTGTCGTCGATGGCGAGTAGGCGTTGCCGGTCCGCCACGGTCAGTGCCGCGGTCGCGGCCACCAGGTGGGAGAGCACGGTCGGGTCCTCCGGCAGCTGCTCGGTCAGCTGGCCAGACTCGACCTGGATCAGGCCGAGATACTGCCGGAAGACCGCGATAACCCGCGCCGCCAGCAGGCCGGCCGCCTCGTCCGGGCCGGTCGGCTCGGGCAGCCACCGCACCTCGGCGGTCAGGTACGGCGCGGAGTGGTGGTCCACCTCCGCCAACCGGAACCGTCGCCGCCCCACGGTGACGATGTCGAAGCCCCCGTCGGCCAGCTCGGTGACCTGCCGCAGCTCCGCGGTGCAGCCCACCTCGTGCAGCGTCACCTCGCCGGTGCCGGGGGCGATCTGCCCCGAGGTGGGCTCGACCTCCCAGCCGCTGCGGATGGCCACCACGCCGAACTCGCGTGGCGCGCCCTCGGGCAGCCCGACCAGGTGCCGGACCAGGGCCCGGTAGCGCTCCTCGAAGATGTGCAGCGGCAGCACCAGCCCGGGGAAGAGCACCATGGCGAGCGGGAACACCGGCAGCCGTGCGGTCACGTGATCGAGGGTAGCCCCACCGGCGGCGTCCGGCGTGTCCCGGCTCACCGTCCCGGCCTGCGGGCGGCGCGGTCCGGCCCGGCGGCGGGCCGCCTAGACTCGCAGGGGTGTTGAACCGCATCGACCTGCGCGGTGGCGCGCCCGACCCGCGCCACCTGCTGCCTCGCGCCCAGCTCGACGTTTCGGTGGCCGTCGAGCAGATCCGTCCCCTGGTGGCGGCGGTCCGCGAGCATGGCTACCAGGCGGTCCGCGAGGCCAGCGAGCGGTTCGACGGGGTGGCCCCGGAGGTGCTGCGGGTGCCCGCCGAGGTGATCGCCGCGGCGCAGGACACGCTGGATCCGCAGGTCCGCGCCGCGTTGCTGGAGTCGATCGCCCGCGCCCGCAAGGTGCACGACGACCAGCGGCGCGCCGACCACACCACCCAGGTGGTGCCGGGCGGCACGGTCACCGAACGCTGGGTCCCGGTCGAGCGGGTCGGCCTCTACGTCCCCGGTGGCCTGGCCATGTATCCGTCGACTGTGGTGATGAACGTGGTGCCCGCCCAGGCGGCCGGCGTCCGGTCGCTGGTGGTGGCCAGCCCGCCGCAGAAGGACAACGGCGGCCTGCCCGATCCGCGGGTGCTCGCCGCCTGCGCGCTGCTCGGCGTCGACGAGGTCTACGCCGTCGGCGGCGCCCAGGCCGTGGCAATGCTGGCGTACGGCTGCGCCGTCGACGCCGCGGGCAGCGCGCACTGCGACCCGGTGGACATGATCACCGGCCCGGGCAACATCTGGGTCACCGCCGCGAAGCGGCTGCTGCGCGGCGTGGTGGGCATCGACGCCGAGGCCGGCCCGACCGAGATCGCGATCCTGGCCGACGACACCGCCGACCCGGTGCACGTCGCCGCCGACCTGATCAGCCAGGCCGAGCACGATCCGCTCGCCGCCAGTGTGCTGGTCACCCCGTCGGTCGAGCTGGCCGACGCGGTGGACCGGGAGCTGGCCCGGCAGGTGCCGGCCACCAAGCACGCCGAGCGGGTCGACACCGCCCTGCGCGGTGAGCAGAGCGGCGTCGTGCTGGTCGACGACCTGGCGGCGGGGCTGCGGGTGGTCGACGCGCACGCGGCGGAGCACCTGGAGATCCAGTGCGCCGACGCCCGCAAGTGGGCGATGCGGGTACGCAACGCCGGCGCGATCTTCGTGGGCGCGTACTCGCCGGTGTCGCTGGGCGACTACTGCGCCGGCTCCAACCACGTGCTGCCCACCGGCGGCTGCGCCCGGCACTCGTCCGGGCTGTCGGTGCAGTCGTTCCTGCGCGGCATCCACCTGGTGGAGTACACCGAGGCGGCGCTGCGGGAGGTCGCGCCGCACGTGGTAACCCTGGCGAACGTGGAGGACCTGCCGGCGCACGGCCAGGCGGTCAGTGCCCGGTTCGCCGGTGGCCAGCCATGACCGGCCTCGACGACCTGCCGCTCCGCGACGACCTGCGCGGGCTGTCGCCGTACGGTGCGCCGCAGCTGGATGTGCCGGTGCGGCTGAACACCAACGAGAACTCCTACCCGGTGCCGGAGCCGGTGGTCGAGGCGATCGGCAAGGCTCTCGCGGCCGAGCTGCGTGACCTCAACCGCTACCCGGACCGGGACGCGGTGGCGCTGCGCGCCGACCTGGCCGGGTACCTCGGCCACGGCCTCGCCGTCGACGGGGTCTGGGCGGCCAACGGCTCCAACGAGGTCCAGCAGCAGCTGCTCCAGGCGTTCGGTGGTCCCGGGCGCACCGCGCTCGGGTTCACCCCGGCGTACTCGATGCACCCGTTGCTGGCGCTGGGCACCGGCACCCGGTGGGTGCCCGCCCGCCGGGGCGTCGACTTCGGACTGACCGCCGACGAGGCGGTGACCCAGGTCCGCGAGCACCGCCCGGACGTGGTCTTCCTCTGCTCGCCGAACAACCCCACCGGGACCGCGCTCGACCCGGCCGTGATCAGCGCCGTGCTCGACGTCGCGCCGGGGATGGTGGTGGTCGACGAGGCGTACGCGGAGTTCGCCCGCCCGGGCACGGTGAGCGCCCTGGCGGTGCTGCCCGGGCACCCGCGGCTGGTGGTGACCCGCACGATGAGCAAGGCGTTCGGGTTCGCCGGCGGGCGGCTGGGCTACCTGGCGGCCGACCCGGCCGTGGTGTCGGCGGTGCAGTTGGTCCGCCTGCCGTACCACCTCTCCGCGCTCACCCAGGCCGCGGCCCGGGCCGCGCTGGCGCACCGCGACGCCCTGCTCGGTACGGTTACCGCGATCATGGAACAGCGCGACCGGATCGTCACCGAGCTGCGCCGCCGTGGCCTGCGGGTCGCCGACAGCGACGCCAACTTCGTGCTGTACGAGGTCGGCGGCGACCAGGCGGTCGCCTGGCAAGCCATGCTTACCCACGGTGTGCTGGTCCGCGACGTCGGCCTGCCCGGCTGGCTGCGGGTCACCGCCGGCACCCTGGCCGAGACCGACGCCTTCCTTGCCGCCATCGACAGGATTCAGCGCGAGGGCCCGCCCGCCCCGCAGCCGCGACCGAAAGGCACAGCATGAGCCGGACCGCCCGGGTGGAGCGGATCACCAAGGAGACCAAGGTCCTGGTCGAGATCGACCTCGACGGCACCGGTGTGGCCGAGATCAGCACGGGGGTCGGCTTCTACGACCACATGCTGCACCAGATCGCCCGGCACGGCGGCTTCGACCTGACCGTGCAGACGGTGGGCGACCTGGAGATCGACGCCCACCACACGATGGAGGACACCGCGTTGGCTCTCGGCGCCGCGTTCGACCAGGCGCTGGGGGACAAGGCCGGCATCCGCCGGTACGGCTCGGCCACCGTCCCGATGGACGAGGTGCTGGTCCGCGCCGCCGTCGACCTGTCCGGCCGGCCGTACGTGGTGCACGACGAGCCGCCGCTGGCGCCGTACATCGGGCCGGTCTACCCGACCAGCATGACCCGGCACATCTGGGAGTCCTTCGGCCAGGCGGCCCGGATCACCCTGCACGTGGACGTGCTGCGGGCGGCCCGCCCGGGCGGCCACCCGGACGCCCACCACGTGGTGGAGGCGCAGTTCAAGGCGGTCTCCCGGGCGCTGCGGGAGGCCACCGCCGTGGACCCGCGGGCAGCCGGCGCGATCCCCAGCACCAAGGGGGCGCTGTGAGTGGCGCGCTGCCGACGCTGCTGCTGATCCTGGCCGGGGTCCTGGTCGGCGGGACGCTGTCCCTGCACCGGCAGGGGGCGCCGCGCGGCGCGGTGGTGGTCACCGGGCTGCTGGCCGTACTGGCCACGGTCGCCGGGGTGCTGTGGCTGCTGCCCGGGGAGGGGTCGTGACGGACCGGAGCATCGGCCGACCGCCCGGCGACGGGGGTGACCGGCGCCGGGTCGTGGTGCTGGACCACGGCTCGGGCAACCTGCGCTCCGCCGAACGGGCGCTGGCCGCCGCCGGTGCCGACGTGCTGGTCACCGGCGACCTGGCCGCCGCGGCCGACGCCGACGGGCTGGTGGTGCCCGGGGTGGGTGCCTTCGCCGCCTGCATGGCCGGCATCGAGGCGATCGGTGCCGGGCCGGTGATCGCCGAGCGGGTCGCCGCCGGCCGTCCGGTGCTGGGCATCTGCGTGGGCATGCAGGTCCTTTTCGAACTCGGTGACGAGCACGGGCTGGTCACCAAGGGCCTGGGGCTGCTGCCGGGTAGCGTCACCCGGCTCGCCGCCGCCCGGTTGCCGCACATGGGTTGGAACACGGTGCAGCCGCCGGTGGACTCGGTGCTGTTCGCCGGGCTGCCCGCGGGCAGCCGGTTCTACTTCGTCCACTCGTACGCCGTCAGTGACGCCGCCGCCCTGGTCGGGGCCGGTGCCAAGGTCACCACGGCGCACCACGAGACCGACTTCGTCGCCGCGGTGGAACGGGGCCCGCTGTCGGCCGCCCAGTTCCACCCCGAGAAGTCCGCCGACACCGGTGCCGCGTTGCTGCGCAACTGGCTGGCCACCGTGCCCGCCGGTGGCTGAGCCGGTGGGCCGGTCGTGGCCGGCTGAGCCGTCGGGCCGGTCGGTGCCGGCTGAGCCGTCGGGCCGGTCGCGCTGGAGGTCGCGATGAGCAAGGAACGGGCCCAGCGCCGGGCGGCCCGCGAGGCGGAGGCGGCCCGTCGCCAGGTGGTCCGGGAACGCACGCTTGCCCGCCGGGCCCGGCGCCGGGCGCTGGCCCGCCGGCTCGCGCCGACCGTGCGACGCGGTCGGACCGGACGCCTGCGGAGGTACTCGCGGGGCGAACGGTCCGCGATCGTGGCGCTGACCCTGGCGGCGATCATCCTGATCTGGGTGCTCGTGCCCGACCCTGGGCTGCGCATCGGGTTGGTGGCGCTGTTGTTGCTGGTACTTCCGGTGATCGTGGTGATCGCCCTGGACCGCCGTTGATGAACGCGAGAGGACAAGACACGTGAGCCTCACCCTGTTGCCCGCCGTGGACGTCGCCGACGGCCAGGCCGTCCGGCTCGTGCAGGGCGCCGCGGGCAGCGAGACCACCTACGGCGACCCGCTGGACGCCGCCCTGGCGTGGCAGCGCGACGGCGCCGAGTGGATCCACCTGGTCGACCTCGACGCGGCGTTCGGTCGGGGCTCCAACGCCGAGCTGCTCGCCGACGTGGTGCGCCGCCTCGACGTGCGGGTGGAGCTGTCCGGCGGCATCCGCGACGACGCATCGCTGCGGGCCGCGCTGGCCACCGGCGCCGCCCGGGTCAACATCGGCACCGCCGCGCTGGAGGATCCGGTGTGGTGCGACCGGATCTGCGGCGAGTACGGCGACCGGGTCGCGATCGGGCTGGACGTGCGGGGCCGCACCCTGGCGGCCCGGGGATGGACCCGCGACGGCGGCGACCTGTACGACGTGCTGGAGCGGCTCGACAAGGCCGGCGCCGCCCGGTACGTGGTCACCGACATCACCAAGGACGGCACCATGCGCGGGCCGAACCTGGACCTGCTGCGGGAGGTGTGCGCCCGTACCGACGCCCCGGTGATTGCCTCCGGCGGCGTCTCGACGCTGGACGACCTGCGCGCGCTGGCCACGCTGGAACCGATCGGGGTGGAAGGCGTGATCGCCGGCAAGGCGCTCTACGCGGGGGCGTTCACCGTCGCCGAGGCCCTGGCCGCCCTCGCCGAGGCGTGACCGGCGGACGCAGCGATAGGCTTTCGGCATGACGGTGGCGGTTCGGGTGATCCCCTGTCTCGACGTGGACGCGGGTCGGGTGGTCAAGGGGGTCAACTTCCTCGATCTGCGCGACGCCGGCGATCCGGTCGAGCTGGCGGCGGCGTACGACCGGGCCGGCGCGGACGAGCTGACCTTCCTCGACGTCACCGCCTCGTCCAGCGACCGGGGCACCATGCTCGACGTGGTCCGGCGCACGGCGGAGTCGGTCTTCATCCCGCTGACCGTCGGCGGGGGTGTCCGCACGGTGGCCGACGTGGACACGCTGCTGCGTGCCGGCGCCGACAAGGTCGGGGTGAACACGGCGGCGATCGCCCGGCCCGAGCTGATTGCGGAGATCGCGGACCGGTTCGGCCGGCAGGTGCTGGTGCTCTCGTTGGATGTGCGGCGGGCCCCGGCCGGTACCACCCCCAGTGGCTTCGAGGTCACCACGCACGGCGGCCGGCGGGGCACCGGGCTGGACGCGGTGTGGTGGGCGCGGCGCGGCGCCGAGCTGGGCGCGGGCGAGATCCTGCTGAACTCGATGGACGCCGACGGCACCAAGGCCGGCTTCGACCTGGAACTGATCGACGCGGTGCGCCGGGTGGTCGAGGTGCCGGTGGTGGCCAGCGGTGGCGCGGGCGAGGTGGCCCACTTTCCGCCGGCGATCGGCGCCGGGGCCGACGCGGTGCTCGCCGCCAGCGTCTTCCACTTCGGGGAACTGACCGTCGCCCAGGTCAAGGACGCGCTGCGCGGCGCGGGCCACCCCGTCCGCTGACCGGCGACCGCGTCGGCGGTTCGCCCCGGCCGCTCAGCCCCGGCCGGAGTGGCCCTCGGGGGAGCGCCGGGGCATCGGGATGGACCGCACCAGATACTCCTGCACGGCCGCCGTGTGCTCGGCCTCGTCGAGGTGCCACTCCGCGGTGCCCGGGGTGTGCCGGCGGCTGAGCACGCCCTGCACGGTGTCGACGGTGGTGGCCAGGCCGGCGCTGGGTCGTGACCGCCAGAGCCGTTCCCCGGCGGGGGTGATCCGGAACCAGCCGTCGGAGACGTCGACCAGGCCGGCGCCGAGCAGCCGCCGGATCGCCTCCTCGATGTCGTGCCGCTCAGGAATCGTGTGGTCGAGGTGGTCGGCGGTGGAGAGCACGTCGGCGAGCCGTACGCCCTCGGGGCGGCGGGTGGTCGGGGAGCGCCGGTGCCGTCCGGCACCGCTGGCGATCACCAACGAAACGAAGATCCATGCGTCGGTGCGCCGCCAGGCGTTCTCCCCCATGCGGAGATTCTGCCGGGCGACCCGGCTCAAGAAAACACCACCTGCCCCACTGTTACTCGCCGTGACGCGATGGCTTCGCCGGGTTGCCGGGCGGGTTTCGCCAATGCCGGCGGCGAGCCGGCGGTGTTCACGCGAAGCCCTCAGGCGGCCCGGGCGGGCTCGGAACGCGGTGCTGGTGGGTGGGTTGGCTCGGGCACGTCGAAGATCGGCAGGAACAGCTGGGCCAGCGGTCCGATGGTCAGCGCGTAGGCGATCGTGCCGATGCCGATCGTCCCGCCGAGCAGTGCGCCCACCGCCAGCACCGCGATCTCGATGGCGGTGCGGACGAGGCGCAGTGACCGGCCGGGCCGGCGGGCGACGAAGCCGGTCATCAAACCGTCCCGGGGGCCGGGGCCGAGCCGGGCGCCGAGGTAGAGCGCGGTGGCCGCGCCGTTTCCGACGATGCCGCAGACCAGCAGCGCGATCCTGGCGGCGAGCGGCCCACCGGGCGGCAGCAGAGCCAGCGTCGCGTCGACCGCCAGACCGACCACCACGACGTTGGCCAGGGTGCCGAGGCCAGGGCGCTGCCGCAGCGGGATCCAGGCCAGCAGCACCAGTACGCCGACCGCGATGACCACGGTGCCCATGGTCAGTCCGGTCAACTGGGAGAGCCCCTGGTGGAAGACGTCCCACGGGTTCAGGCCGAGCCCGGAGCGGATCATCAGCGCCATGCTGATCCCGTAGAGGGAGAGCCCGGCGAACAACTGGGTGAGTCGCCGGACCGGCCGGTGCCGGAGGTTGCCAATCATTGTCACGCATGCCACCCTAGGGGCCAATTGGCACCCATAAAGAGCCAATATCGGGGGAGTGGCCATGGGAAGTCAGGTGCGCGGAGTGCAATTGGCCCGTTTGCTCGGGCAATGGCACGCCCTTCCCGGTCGGCGGCGCAGCCCCGACTACGCGGCGCTGGCCGGCGCCGTACGCGGTCTGCTCGCCGACGGCCGGCTGCCGCTGGGCGTACGCCTGCCGGCCGAGCGCGATCTGGCCGAGGCGCTGCGGATCAGCCGTACCACCGTCACCGCCGCGTACCGCGAGCTGCGCGACAGCGGGCATCTGGCCAGCCGGCGGGGCGCGGGGAGCTGGACCATGTTGCCGGGGACCCACCGGGTGGCCAGCAACGGGCTGTGGATCCCGCTGGACGACCGGGACATGCTCGACCTCGGGGTGGCGGCGTTGGCCGCCCCGCCCGAGCTGTTGCCGGCCGCCCGGGCGGCGGCCGAGGACCTGCCCCGCTACCTCGGCGGAGCCGGATACCACCCGATCGGGCTCATCGAGCTGCGCGAGGCGGTCGCCCAGGGGTACACCGACCGGGGCCTGCCCACCTCTCCCGACCAGATCATGGTCACCAACGGCACGCAGCACGCTCTGGACCTGGTGCTGCGGCTGGCCCTCGCCCCCGGCGGCGGCGTGCTGGTCGAGTCGCCGAGCTACCCCAACGCCCTTGCCGCGCTGTCCGCCCGGCGGGCCCGGATCACCACCTACGGGCTGGCCGCCGACGAGAGCGGGTGGGACGCCGACCTGCTGCTCGGCACCCTCCGGCAGGTGCGCCCGCGGGTGGGGTACCTGATCCCCGACTTCCAGAACCCGACCGGCCACCTGATGCCGGCGGAGCTGCGCGAGCGGTTGGTGGGCACCGCGCACGCCGTCGGCACCGACCTCGTGATCGACGAGTCCTTCGTGGACCTGCCGCTGGACGGCACCGTGCTGCCGCCGCCGACCGCGAGCTTCGACCGGCACTCCCGGGTGATCAGCATCGGCGGGATGAGCAAGCCGTTCTGGGGCGGGCTGCGGATCGGTTGGATCCGGGCCTCCGCGCCACAGGTGCAGCGGTTGGCCGCCGTGCGGGTCGGCGTCGACATGGCCAGCCCGGTGCTGGACCAGTTGGTCGCCGTGCACCTGCTGGCCGCCGCGCCGGCCATCGCGGCGGCCCGGCGGGCGCAGTTGGCCATTCAGCGGGACGCGCTGCTCGGCGCGCTGGCCGCCCGGCTGCCGGAGTGGCGGGTCACCGTCCCCCGTGGCGGGGTGACCCTCTGGGCCGAGCTGGACGGGCCGATCTCCAGCGCGTTGTCCCGGGCGGCCGAGGAGGTCGGCGTACGCCTGGCGCCGGGGCCCCGGTTCGGCCTGGACGGCACCCTGGAGCGCTTCCTGCGGTTGCCGTTCACCCTGCCGGCCGCCGACCTGGTCGAGGCGGTCGGGCGGATCGCCGCGGTCCGCTACGACCTGGACCGGGCGGGGCTGCCCCGGTGGCGGGAGCCCAGCGTCATCGCCTGACCGCGCGGTGGCGCTTTCTCCCTGGGTACGCGCCGGCCCCGCCACCCGGATCGGGCGCGGGGCCGGCGGCGCGGGACGGACCGTCAGATCTCGGCGACGCTGCCCGCGTACATCTTGTCGATCTCGGCGGAGAAGTTGCTCTCCACCCCGCGGCGCTTGATCTTCAACGACGGGGTGATCTCGCCGTCCTCGATGGTCAGGTCACGCGGCAGGATGGTGACCTTCTTGATGGTCTCCCAGCGGTTGAGCTTGGTGTTGAGCTGGTCGACGTACTCCTGGACCATCGCCTCGGCCTCCGGCGAGGCGACGATCTCGGCGTACGGGCGGCCCTCCAGCGGCGTGCCCGCCGCCCAGCCGACGATGGCGTCCGGGTCCAGGGTGACCAGCATCGTGCAGTAGTTGCGCGCCTGCCCGACGACCATCGCCTGCGAGGTGTACGGGCAGGTCGCCTTGAACATGCCCTCGATGTACGACGGCGCGATGTACTTGCCGCCGGAGGTCTTGACCAGGTCCTTCTTCCGGTCCGTGATGCGCAGGTAGCCGTCGTCGTCGAGGCTGCCGATGTCACCGGTACGGAAGAAGCCGTCCTCGGTGAACGCGGCGGCGGTCTCCTCGGGCAGGTTGTGGTAACCCCGCATCACCGGCCGGCCCTTGACCAGGATCTCGCCGTCGGTGTCGATCCGGCACTCCAGGTCGCCCATCGCCTTGCCGACGGTGCCGATGCGCAGCCCGTTCGGCGGGTTGACGAAGTTGCCGGCGCTGGACTCGGTCAGCCCGTAGCCCTCGGAGATCGGCAGGTTCGCCGCGGCGAAGAAGGTGGCGATCTCCGGGCTGAGCGGGGCGGCGCCCGACACCAGCACCCGGATCCGGCCGCCGAGGCGGGTCTGGATCTTGCTGAAGACCAGCTTCTCGGCCACCGAGTACTTGAGCTTCAACCCGCCGGGCAGCGGCTTGCCGGCCTGCTCCAGGGCGACCTTCTCCTTGCCGACACCGACGGCCCAGGCGAAAATCTTCGCCTTCGCGCCGCCGGCGTCCTGCGCGGTGGTCACCGACTTGTTGTAGACCTTCTCGAAGACCCGGGGCGCCCCGCACATCAGCGTCGGCCGGACCACCGAGAGCAGCTCGACCAGCTTTTCGACCCGGCCGTCGACGTACGTCGGCAGGCCGACGTGGGTGGCGCCGCAAAGCAGCGTCTTGCCGAACGAGTGGGACAGCGGGAGCCAGAGGTACTGCAGGTCGTCGTCGCGCAGCAGCCCGACGTCCTCCTGCGCCACGCCCTCCCAGCACCAGCCACCGTGCAGCAGCTCGACCCCCTTGGGCCGGCCGGTGGTGCCGGAGGTGTAGATCAGGGTGGCCAGGTGGTCCGGGGCGATGCCGGCCACGATGCGGTCGATCAGCTCGGGGTCCTCGGCGAGCCGCTGGGCGCCCTGCGCCTCCAGTTCGGCGAGGGTCAGCTGGGGCACCGCCGCCGACGGGTCGGCGTCGCCGTCGAAGAGGACCACGTGGGTCAGCGCGGGCAGGTCCGCTCCGGCGATCTTCGCCGCCTGCGCCGGGTTCTCCGCGAACAGCACCTTCGAGCCGGAGTCGGCGATGATGTAGGTGGCGTCCTCCGGCTCGGTGGTCGGGTAGACGGTGGTCGTGGCGCCGCCGGCGCACATGATGCCGAAGTCGGCGATCACCCACTCGATCCGGGTGCTCGCCAGGATCGCCACCGGGTCCTCCGGGCCGACGCCGAGGCCGTGCAGGCCGGCGGCGACCGCCTTGGCGCGCTCGGCGACCTGCGCCCAGGTCAGCCAGACCGGCGAGTCGTCCGGCCCGGGGTGGGCGAAAGCGTGACGGTCGGGGGTCGCTGCCACGCGCTTGAGGAACATGTCAGGAATGGAACGGTACGGTACATCGAGAGCCATCGCTGTAGCCGCCTTCGGGGGTGGAGGCGTGACGGTCGTCACGTCGGTGTTCGTTACCGAAGAGTATTGCCTGCGTCGGTTGCATCGGCCAGCCCTGACGATCAACCATCGCCCCCGTCCCGGCAAATGGTACGGCTGTCTCAGGCGTACCGCTCCGCCGCCCGTGACCAGTCGTAGGTGGCCCGGATCCAGTTCCGCCGCGCCGCCAGCGCCGGCCGCACCGCGTCGCCGTGGCTGGCCAGCAGGTCACTCTCGGTGGTCAGGTACGCGTTGAGCCCGTCGTTGAACCGGTCGGCGGCGGCCTGCAGGGCGGCCGACTCGTCGCCGGTCTCCCGGGCCAGCACGGTGACCAGGTTGTGCGCGTCCGGCCCGACCCGGTGCTCCTTGCCGTAGGAGAAGACGTCGTTGCACCAGCAGACCAGATCGGCGGCGAGCAGGTCCAGCGCGGCCCAGCCGGGGTCGGCCCGGTGGGCGGCCGGCGGAAAACCGTCCAGGGCCAGGTCGGTCAGGGTGAGGCTCGGGTACACGCCGCCGGTGTGCCGGCGCATCTGCACGTACTCGTCCACCGGGGGCACCCGGTCGTGCTCGCGGTTGGCCGCCTCCCAGAGGAGCGCGAGCAGGTACGTGCGCATGGCGGCGGTGAAGCGCAGCAGCACCGCCGGGTGGCGGTGCCCCCGGACCCGCCGGCACAGGTCGGCCAGCGCGCGACCCAGCGGCCCGGCCACTCCGGTCGGCACCTCGCCCGGCGCACCCTGGCGGTCCAGCACATCGAGCAGGGCGGCCACGGTGGGCGCGAGCCGGGTCGGGTCGTCGCCCAGACCGTCCTCGTCGCAGGCGTCGTCCATCACGAACAGCCAGGAGATCAGGTCGGCCAGCAGGCGCAGGCGCTTCAGCGGGGCCTGCGGACAGGCCCGTCCGGCGAGCCCGGCCGCGTCCGCCCGGCGCAGGCGTTGGCTGTTACTGATCAGCCCCAGCTCCTGCGCCCAGTCCGTGCTCTCCCGCGCTACCCGCTCCGTGTCGTCGTGCCGGGCACCAGCGAACGGGGGTTCCTGCAGGGCCGAGACCGCAAAGCTCCGCATCGCGCTCCCTGTCGCGCCGCCCCCCACAGAGCGGCGCGGCAAGCGTACGGGAGCGGTGGTGGTACCGGACCGCCGGGCGGATAACGTTTCGGATTTCGCCGTGACCGGTTCTGCGCAACGGGTTAGAAGCCCAGCTTGGCGCCGCGCAACCGCTCCGCCGGCCCGGTGGCCCCGTCCAACTGCACCCGCGCCACCCGCTGCCGGCCGGACAGGAACAGGGCCAACTCGCCCGGAGCGCCCACCAGTCGCAGCGGTTCGCCGCCCCGGCCGGTGGCGACCTCGCCGTGACCGGGCGCCTGGACGAGCAGCTGGGCCGGGAAGCGGCGCAGCGCCAGCCGGGCCAGCGTCGAGCTGCGCCGCCACAGCGCCCGGTCCAGCCCGGCGGGCAACTCCCGGGGCCGCCATCCGGCCTGGGCCCGTCGTACGTCCTCGTGGTGGATGAAGAACTCCAGCGTGTTGGCCAGCTCGTCGGCCAGCGGATTGCTCACCGGGCTCCACACCGGAGGCTGCCGCACCTGGCCGAGCAGGTCGGCCCAGTCGCCGGCCGCGACCTCGCGCCGAACCCGCTCGGCGTACCCGCGCAGCGGCGCGAGCGCGATGCCCGCCGCGGCGTCCGGCCGCCGTTCCCGGACCACCAGGTGCGCGGCAAGATCACGGGTGGTCCAGCCCTCGTTGATCGTCGGGGCGTCCGGTCCCAGCGTCGACATCAGGTCGGTGAGCGCCTCGCGCTCCGTTCGGGCGTACCGCGACATGAAGGCGATCGTATGCGGCGCGGCGCAGCCGCGCAGTGATCGCAGGCCGGCGGGGGTGACGTCGGACATATCACCGCCGGTCGGCGGGACCGGCGGGTAGCGGTAAGGATGAGGGAGGATTGCGGTGGCTTACGGCGGGGGAGAATGTGGCGAGCGGGACTAGTCGGGACGTGCTCGGTCGCGGGCTGGCCGTTCTCGGGCGGGCCATCCGGGAACAGCCGAGGATCTTCGCGGTCGCGGTGACCGGCAGCGTGTTGTTCGGCGTGATGGTGGTCGCCAGCGCGTTCGTGGTCGGTCGGGTGGTCGGTGACGTCGTGGTCCCGTCGATCGAGAGCGGCTCGGTCGCGATGGGCGCGCTCGCCCTGGCGGCCGCGGCGCTGTTCGCGATCAGCGTGCTGCGGGTGGTCGGCATCTTCGGGCGGCGGCTCGGCGCGGGATACATGCAGTTCCGCCTCCAGGCCGACTACCGGCGCCGGGTCACCCGCCGCTACCTGGAGCTGCCGCTGTCCTGGCATCACCGCAACGCCACCGGCACCCTGCTGTCGAACGCGAACTCGGACGTGGAGGCCGCCTGGCATCCGATCGCCCCGCTGCCCTTCGCGGTCGGCACGCTGGTGATGCTGGTCGGTGCGGTGGCGGCACTGTTCGTCACCGACTGGGCGCTCGCGCTGGTCGGGTTGGCGGTCTTCCCGGCGCTGTTCGCGCTGAACGTGGCCTACTCCCGCCGGATGGCCCCGCGCCAGGCCCGCGCCCAGCGGCTGCGGGCGGAGGTCAGTGGCATCGCGCACGAGAGCTTCGACGGCGCGCTGGTGGTCAAGACGATGGGCCGGGAGGCGCAGGAGACCGCCCGGTTCGCGGACCGCGCCGGCCAGCTGCGGGACGCGCTGATCTCCGTCGGCCGGCTGCGGGGCGTCTTCGACCCGATGCTGGAGACCCTGCCCAGCCTCGGCACCCTCGCCGTGCTGGTGGTCGGCGCGTTCCGACTGCGGGAGGGCGCCATCTCGGTCGCCGAGCTGGTCAGCGTCGCCTTCCTGTTCACCGTGCTGGCCTTCCCGGGGCCAGCTCCCGAGGCGGAGGACGACCCGCAGCCGGCAAGCGTTCCGAGCGCCACGGCGCCGGCCACGAGCGCGGCGATCGGCAGCCGCGCGGCCTTTCGTAG
>NZ_JBFBAO010000132.1:0-16156 GCF_040682255.1 Micromonospora sp. NPDC051296
GGCTGCGGGAGGGCGCCTGCCAGGCGTCTATCGCGGCTGAGTTGGGCCGTGACCGATCCACGATCAGCCGCGAGGTACGCCGCAACCGTCATCTGCTGTGGTGGCTCGGCGAACGGTCCGCCCGGGCGTTCGAGGCGTTCCCCGCCGCGCGCGGCCAGGACCGCACCAGCGGCGGAGAGGACCGCATCGACCGCCCGGACTTCTGGAACGACGCGCTCGTGGTGCAGCGACTGCGCGCCATCCACGTCGCGATCGGGCTCAGCGTGCTCAACGCCATCCTGCTCGGCGCACAGATCCGCATCCGAGCCACCCCGGTCGCGTACGCGCTCTTCGCGTTCGCCTGCGTCCTGCTGGCGGCCGGCATAGTCCTGGTCTGCCTGCCCGCCCGGGCCCGATCGGAAGGGCCGAGCCGTGGACCGGTCGACCTCCGGGGTATCGGCACGCTGCGGCGGACCACGACGGTGTTCACCCTGCTGGCCCTCGCGTACACCGCGGTACCGCTCGAGCCGGAGCCGGTACGCGAGCAGCTGCCTGGATACGAGCGGGCGGTCGCCGCGTTGATCGCGATCCAGGCGGCCGCGCTGGTTGCCCTCGTCGTCGCCACTGTGCATCAGCGGCGACGTAGCCAGGGTGCCGGCTCGTCGTGGCTGGGCGGGCTGGCCACCCCGGTACTCGCCTCCGCGGCGGTCGCCGCCGCGTACGGGTTCTCCGCCGCCCTGGTGTACCGGGTCGCCGATTTCCTCGACCGGGGGGAGATCCCGAACCCGGTCCGGCCGAACGTGCCCGGCGCGCCGCCGCTGGAGCCGCCGGTCTCCTACCGCTGGGCGGCGCTCGCCGGGCTGGTCGCGGTGATGGTCGTCGCCGCGACCACGGTCTATCGGATTATGGCGACCCGGCGACGCCGCCGCCGGATGGCCGAGGGGATCGTCCGGCGGGACTTTCCCGACCCACCGCCGGAAGCCCTGCCCCGGCGGACCACGGTCCGGGAGACCATCGCCCGAGCCGCGATCGCCGAGCAACTGGCGCCGGTCTTCGTGGTCTTCCTGGTGCTGTCGTTGCTCGGCGTCGCCATGGTCGCGCTGGACCTGGTCGGTATCGGGCCGTCGGACCTGCGCCGAAAGCTGATCAACACCGAGAGTTCCGGCTCGAAGGAACTCGCGTTCGCGACCGATGCCGGGATCTACGTCATCGGTCTGGTCGGGCTCGGGATCGTCGTGCTCGGGCTGCTGTCCTACCGGTCGGAGGGAACTCGGCGAACGGTCGCCGTGATCTGGGATCTGGGCACCTTCTGGCCTCGTACGGTGCACCCGTTCGCACCGCCCTGCTACGCCGAACGGGCGGTGCCGGAACTCGCCAAGCGGATCACCGCGCTGACCACCCGGGGCGGCGTCATCCTCTCCGGCCACTCCCACGGCTCCGTCCTCGCCGCCGCTACCCTGCTCCAGTTGCCGGAGGAGGTGCTGCCCCGGGTGGCGCTGCTGACCCACGGCAGCCCGCTGCACCGGCTCTACGCCCGACTCTGCCCGGCCTTCCTCGGCAATCAGGTGCTGGACGAGGTCGGCAACCGGATCGGCTGGCGATGGGTGAACCTGTGGCGCAACACCGACCCGATCGGTGGCCCGCTGTTCTCCGCCCACCGACCGGGCGAACCGCCCCGAGCCCAGGGGCCCGCCGGCACCGTCGACCGACGACTACGCGACCCGAGCGGCATCACCGTCGAACTCGACGACACCGTCCCCCCACCGATCAACCGACACTGGCCTTACCACACCGACCCGGTCTACGAGGCGGCCGTACGGGAGCTGGCCGGCCGGTTCGACCCGAGCGGGTTCCCGCCGAGCCGCGGCCGATAACCCGACGCGGGTCCGGCCCGCCGTCACCGGCACGCGCCGTGGACGAGTCGTCGCGCTACGCGGTCGTCGCGATGCCGCGGCGTGGTCTCCGCCGCGTCGCGTGGCGGCCTGTCGTACTCCTCCGGCAGGATGCAGGGCGTGTGTGCGGACCGCGACGACCAGCCGACCGGAGCTGCCCGATGACTGACGAGGGATTCGACCGCCCGGGCGAGGGGGTCGGCCGGGTGCTCGGCACCGCCGACGCCACCCCGCTGCAGTTCTGGACGGCGGTCTCCCCCGGCAGCTACCTGCAGCTCGACGACGTGGTGGTCACCCGACGCGAGCTGCCGGACCGGGAGCCGGTGACCATCGCCGGGGTGGTCACCCAGGTCCGGGCCCGGCACGAGGGCGCCCAGTTCGACTCCGACGTGTTCGCCATCGCCGACGGCACGCTGCCGGCGCAGGTGCAGGAGGCCGCCGAGATCACCACCACCCGGGTGGATCCGGAGTTCTACGTGCCGCCGCAGCCCGGTGCGCTGGTGCACCGGGCCGAGGGCGACGCCCGCGCCCGGGCGCTGCACTTCGACCGGATGGAACGGCGGATCCCGATGGGCACCGGCCGCGACGGGGTGCCGGTCTACCTCAACGCCGACTTCCTCGACGGCACCCGGGGCGCGCACGTGTCGATCTCCGGGATCTCCGGGGTGGCCACCAAGACCAGCTTCGCCACCTTCCTGCTCTACTCGGTGTTCCGCTCGGGGCAGCTCGGCGGCGACGCGGTCAACGCCAAGGCGCTGATCTTCAACGTCAAGGGGGAGGATCTCCTCTTCCTCGACCACCCGAACGTCCGGCTGGACGACGCCACCCGGGCCGGGTACGCCCGGCTGGGCCTGGTCGCCGACGCCTTCCCCGACGTGCGGGTGTACGCCCCGCCGCGGGTCGGCGACTCGTCCGGCACGCCCGACGTGAGCAGCCGGCTCACCGGCGTGGACAGCTTCTACTGGACGCTCACCGAGTTCTGCGCGAACCGCCTCCTGCCGTACGTCTTCGCCGACGCGGACGACGAGCGCCAGCAGTACACGATGGTGGTCCACTCGGTCGCCGCGCACCTGGCCCGGTACGCGCAGCCCGCCGACGGCGGGGTCAGCATCGACGGCACCCGCCTCGGCACCTACGCCGACCTGGTCGACCACATCGTCGAGCAGCTCAGCGACGACGAGACCCGTGGCGACTGGGCGGGCAGCGCGGTGGGCCTGGGCACGGTCAACGCCTTCGCCCGCCGGCTGATCGGCAGCAAGAAGGACCTGTCCCGGCTGATCCGTGGCGACCTGGCCACCCGCCGCCCACACTCGATCAACACCTCGGAGTCCGCCCAGGTCACCGTCGTCGACCTGCACAACCTGCCGGATCGGGCACAGCGCTTCGTGGTCGGCGTGACGCTCAAGAGCGAATTCGAGCGCAAGGAGAAGGCCGGCACCGCCAAGCCGCTGCTGTTCGTCGTGCTCGACGAGCTGAACAAGTACGCCCCCAGGGAGGGCTCGTCGCCGATCAAGGAGGTGCTGCTCGACATCGCCGAGCGGGGCCGCTCGCTCGGCGTGATCCTCATCGGCGCGCAGCAGACCGCCAGCGAGGTGGAACGGCGCATCGTCACCAACTCGGCGATCCGGGTGGTCGGCCGGCTCGACCCGGCCGAGGCGTCCCGCCCCGAATACGGTTTCCTGCCGCCCGCGCAGCGGCAGCGGGCACTGCTGGCCAAGCCCGGCACGATGTTCGTCAACCAGCCCGACATCCCCGTCCCGCTCTGCCTGGAGTTCCCCTTCCCGGCCTGGGCGACCCGGGTCTCCGAGGCCGGGGCCGCACCGTCGCAGACCCTACGCTCGATCACCCAGTCCGCCGACCCGTTCGCGGTGGTGGGCTCCGGCGGCGGCGCCGACGACGACATCCCGTTCTGACAGGGGGCTTCTGCCTTGAAGATCCTGCACACCTCGGACTGGCACGTCGGCAAGGTCCTCAAGGGACAGTCGCGGGCCGAGGAGCACAAGCAGGTGCTGGCCGGCGTCATCGAGATCGCCCGGCAGGAACGGCCCGACCTGGTCGTCATCGCAGGGGATCTCTACGACACCGCCGCGCCGACCCCGGAGGCCACCCGCCTGGTCACCCGGGCACTGACCGCGCTGCGCCGCACCGGCGCCGACGTGGTGGCCATCGGCGGCAACCACGACAACGGCCCGGCGCTGGACGCGCTGCGGCCGTGGGCCGAGGCCGCCGGCATCACCCTGCGCGGCGGGGTACGCGAGGACCCGGCCGAGCACGTCATCGACGGCACCACCGCCGGCGGCGAACGCTGGCGGCTGGCCGCGCTGCCGTTCCTGTCCCAGCGGTACGCCGTCCGCGCGGTGGAGATGTACGAACTGACCGCCGCCGAGACCACTCAGACGTACGCCGACCACCTGGGTCGCATCCTGTCCCGGCTGACCGACGGGTTCACCGAGCCCGACCGGGTGCACCTGGTCACCGCCCACCTCACCGTGGTCGGTGCGGCCTCCGGCGGCGGCGAGCGGGACGCGCACACCGTGATGGGCTACGCGGTGCCGGCCACGGTGTTCCCCGGCACCGCGCACTACGTCGCGCTGGGGCACCTGCACCGCGCCCAGCGGGTCCAGGGGCCGTGCCCGATCCGCTACAGCGGCGCCCCGTTGGCGGTGGACTTCGGCGAACAGGAGAACGTCCCGTCGGTGACCCTGGTCGAGGTCACCGCGACCACGGCGGCGCAGGTCCGGGAGGTGCCGGTCACCGCGGCGACCGCGCTGCACACGGTACGCGGCACCCTGGCCCAGCTCGCCGAGATCACCCCGCCGGAGGGCTGGCTGCGGGTCTACGTACGCGAACAGCCCCGCGCGGGCCTGCGCGAGGAGGTGCAGGAGCTGCTCCCCCGCGCGCTGGAGATCCGCATCGACCCGGAGCTGGTGCCGGCACCGGGCAGCGGCACCCGGGTCGCCCAACGCTCCGGCCGCTCGCCCCGCCAGCTGTTCGCCGACTACCTGGACAGCCGTGGCCACGCCGACGACGGCGTCCGGGAACTCTTCGACGAGCTGCTCGAGGAGGTTGATCACTGATGCGACCGATGCGGCTGGACATGGCCGGCTTCACCGTCTTCCGCGACGAGACCACCATCGACTTCACCGACGCGGATTTCTTCGCCCTGGTCGGGCCCACCGGCTCCGGCAAGTCGACGGTGCTCGACGCGATCTGTTTCGCGCTCTACGGCACGGTGCCCCGCTGGGGTGGCACGCGCGGGCTGGGCAACGCCCTCGCTCCGTCGGCGACCGAGGCGCGGGTCCGGTTGGTCTTCGAGTCCGGTGGCGCCCGCTACGTCGCCACCCGGGTGGTGCGCCGGGACAGCCGGGGTAACGCGAAGACCGCGAACGCCGGGTTGCAGCTGATGCCCGACGGTTTCGACGTCACCAAACTGGACACCGGGCTCAGCCCGGACGATCTGGGCGAGGTGGTCGCCGGCACGCCGGCCGAGATGGACACCGCTGTGCTGGAGGCGGTCGGCCTGCCGTACGAGCAGTTCACCAGCTGCGTGGTGCTGCCACAGGGGCAGTTCGCCGACTTCCTGCACGCCCGGCCCGCCACCCGGCAGCAGATCCTGGTCAACCTGCTCGGCCTCGGCGTCTACGAGCAGGTGCAGCAGCGGGCCACCACCCGGGCCGGGCAGGCCGAGGCGAAGCTGGAGGCGGTCGACCAGCTGCTGGCCGGGCTCGCCGACGTCGACGACAGCACGCTGGAGCGGGTCGCCGGCCAGGTCGACCGGATGACGGAGCTGGCCGAGGCGGTGATCGCCGCCGTACCGGAGCTGGACGCGGCGCGGGCGACGGCGCGGGAGGCGAGCGCGGCGCTGGCCGCGCTGGACACCGAGTTGGCCGTGCTGGGCGCGGTCCGGGCACCGGACGGGGTGGCCGAGGTGGCCCGGGCGGTGACCGCCGCGCGGGCCGAGGCCGACGCGGCGTCGAACGCGGTGTCCCTGGCCGAGGAGCGCGAGGAGAAGCTGCGCGGGGAGCTGGCCGCCGCCGGTGACGAGAGCACCCTGCGGCTGGCGCTGCGGGCTTACGCCGACCGGGAGCAGCTGACCGGCCGGGCGGAGCAGGTGCGGGCCGAGGTGGAGACCGCCGGCGCCGAGCACGACGTGGCCGTGCGGGCGCTGACCGAGGCGCGGGCGGCGGCCGAGCGGGCCGAGGCGGAACTGGCCGCGGCGTTCCAGGCCCACGAGGAGGCGAAGGCCGCCGACCAGGCGGTGGCGCTGCGGGCGCACCTGACCGACGGGGCTTCCTGCCCGGTCTGCGAGCAGACCGTCGCCCGGGTGCCGGCAATTCCCGCCGGTTCGGCGGTGGCCCGCGCGGTCGCCGCCGGCAAGGCCGCCCGGGTGGCCAGCGAGGCGGCCAAGCGGATGGTCGGCGAGCGGGACACGGCCGCCCGCGAGCTGGACCGGGTGCTGCTGCGCGCCCGCGCCGAACACGACGGGCTGCGGACCCGCCTGGCGGAGCTGGACGAGCGGCTCGCCGGCGCGGCCACCGCCGAGGCGCTGCGGGCCACGCTGGCCGAGCACTCCCGGCTGCGGCTGGGGCTGGACGAGGCGGCGACGGCGGTCCGCGCCGGCCGGGAAGCCGCGCGGCGGGCCCGCGGTGCGGTGGACGCGGCCGAGGAGCGGCTGCGGGCGGCGTGGCGGCGCTTCGACGACACCCGGGACGGGCTGGCCCGGTTCGGGCCGCCGGCCGCCGACCGGGACGACGTGGCCCGGGCCTGGACCGTGCTGGCCGGGTGGGCCGAGGCCGAGGCGGAGCGCCGCCGGTCGGAGCGGGCCGGGTTGGCGGCGGCGGTCACCGAGGCCGAGACGGCGGCCGGCACGGTGACGGCGCGGATCGCCGGCATCTTCGCCGACGCCGGGCTGCCCGCCCCCGACGATCCGGTCCGCGCCGCCACGGTGGCCGTGGAGCGGGCCGAGGCCGAACGCCGCCGGCTGGTGGAGCGCCGCGAGCAGGCCGGGGAGCTGCGTACGCAGCGGGCGGAGCACGAGCGTCAGGCGCAGGTGGCCCGGGCACTGGCCGGGCACCTGCGGGCCAACAACTTCGAGCGGTGGCTGCTGGCCGAGGCGCTGGACCTGCTGGTCGACGGCGCGTCGGGCATCCTGCGGGAGCTGTCCGGCGGGCAGTACGACCTGGTTCACGACAAGGGCGAGTTTTTCGTCGTCGACCACCACGACGCCGGCCTGCGCCGGGGGGTGCGCACCCTGTCCGGCGGCGAGACGTTCCAGGCGTCGCTGGCCCTGGCGCTGGCGCTCTCCCAGCAGCTGGCCGGGATGTCCACCACCGCGGCCAGCCTGGAGTCGATCGTGCTGGACGAGGGCTTCGGCACCCTCGACGCGGCCACCCTGGACACGGTCGCCGCCACCCTGGAGAACCTGGCCGCCCGGGGTGACCGGATGGTCGGCGTGGTCACCCACGTGCCGGCCCTGGCCGAGCGCATCCCGGTCCGCTTCGAGGTGAGCAAGGATGCCCGCTCGGCCCGGGTGGAACGGACCGGCCGATGAGCGTGCGCCCTGCGGTCGCGGACGAGAGGCCAGCCGCATGAGTCGGTTCTTCGTCGATGCCTGGGACCCGGCCTACGGGGCGTCGTTCGAGGCGTCGGCGGGCGGCCCGGCCGCGCCGAGCAGCGCCCAGGTCGAGGCGGAGCACGAGCTGCCCGTGGTGGACTGGCGGGCCATCGGCCCCCGTCCCGGCGTCCGGGCCCCCGACGTGGTGCTGCTGGTCGACGGGGTACGCCGGATCGACGCCAGCGTCTGGACGGCCGAGGAGGACGGCGGCTCGTACCCCGGTCTGGCCGCCTCGTACGCCGCCGGAGTGGTGCGCTGCGACCTGGAGCGCGGCGCGGCGCAGTTGGCCGGCGCCAAGGTGGGTCGGGGGCTGTTCACCGCCAGCCCGTCGGCGACCGACGTGGTGGCCGGCAACGTCCGCTACCCGGTGCACCGGGTGAGCGGCTCCGGGGAGCTGGCCAAGCTGCCGGCCGCGGTGCAGGGGCCGTTGACCGCCCTGGAGGTGGAGGTCTCGGCCGCCGCCCGTACCGACGGTGACCTGCTGGTGGTGGACGGGCCGTTGCGCAACCGGCGGCAGTTGCCGCGCACTGTCGGCTACATCAAGACCCAGCACAGCCAGTACCTCGACGCTCGGCTGACGTCG
This sequence comes from Micromonospora sp. NPDC051296, assembly GCF_040682255.1. Classification (NCBI taxonomy): domain Bacteria; kingdom Bacillati; phylum Actinomycetota; class Actinomycetes; order Micromonosporales; family Micromonosporaceae; genus Micromonospora; species Micromonospora sp. NPDC051296. The sequence continues at coordinate 8,069 of NZ_JBFBAO010000132.1, forward strand.
GTGGTCACCGGTCTGGCACCGGGGCACCGCTCGCCGGTGTTCCGCCTCGGCACCGCCTGGGGCGGCTGGTCGTGGTATCTGCGGCTGCCGGTGGCCCCCGGGGCACCATGGGCGGGGATCGTGCGGATGGAGTGCTCGGCCGACCTGGAGATCGTCGACGCGGTGCGGCTGGCCGACCTGTCGCTGGTCACCCTGCCCCGGTTCGCCTCCACCCCGTACAAGGACCCCCGGGCCCCGCAGAACCTGGTCCCGATCGCCGGCCTGGAACGTCTCCTGCGCTCCCGGCTGGGCGACGCCCGGCTGCTGCACCGCGTGCTGACCGCCGCCGCCCGCACCGCCGCCGGGACCGAGCGCTGATGGGCCGGCGGCGCGAGGCCGACCGGATCTCCGAGCGGGTCGACACCGGGCACGCCGAGCTGGTGCCCGATCCGGACCGGTCCGGGTCGTGGACGCTGCTGCTGGACGGCGCACCACAGTCGCATGTGGACCTGAACGACCCGACCCACCTGGAATTCGAGTACGTCCGCCGGCTGGCCGCGGCGATCGACCTGATCGCGCCCGCCGGCGCCCCGCTGCGGGTGCTGCACCTGGGCGGCGGCGCGCTGACCCTGCCCCGGTACGTCGCCGCCACCCGGCCCGGCTCGACCCAGCGGGTCGTCGAGGTGGACGGCGCCCTGCTCGAGCTGGTCCGCCGGGCGCTGCCGTGGCGGGCCGACCCACGGCTGAAGGTGCGGGTGGGCGACGCCCGCGCGGCGCTGGCCGCCAGCCGCGACGACAGCTACGACGTGGTGGTCGCCGACGTGTTCGCCGGTGCCCGGACGCCGGCCCGGCTGACCTCGGTGGAGTACGCCACCGAGGCGGCCCGGGTGCTGCGCCCGGCGGGCTGGTACCTCGCCAACCTCGCCGACGGTCCCCCGCTGCGCTACGCGCGCGGGCAGGTCGCCACCGTGCGGGAGGTGCTGCCCCGGGCCTGCCTGGTCTCCGACGCCGCCGTGCTGCGCGGTCGCCGCTACGGCAACCTGGTGCTGGTCGCCGGCCGTCAGGAGCCACCGGTGGCGGCGCTGGCCCGCCGGGCGGCCGGTGACTGGTTCCCCGGCCGGGTGCTCGCCGACGCGGAGCTCGACCGCTTCGTCGGGGGCGCCGCGGTGGTGCACGACAGCGACGCCACCGACTCCACTCCCCCACCGCCGGGAATTTTTTCCGTCCGACGTTGATCCGTTCGGTGCGGCCGTGCGTACCACCCGGCAGCCATGCCCGTGGGGGGACGGCTTCTGTCCATGGACATCTCGGAGGTCTGCATGCACGCACTGGCGGCCGGTTGGCACGGTGACCGGGTGCGGGTGGACTGGATGTCCGCCCGGTCCCAGTCGCGGCCGACCACGTCCACCCGTGGGGTCGACTCCCGCGCGACGACTCGCCAGAATAGCCCGGTGACGCCGCGACCCGCCCCTGGCCGCCACCAGGCCGCGACCACCGAGGCCGCCCACTCCGACCAGCTGATCCGCACCCTCTACGCCGAGCACGCCGGCCCGCTGCTGATGTTCGTGATGCGGCTGACGGGCGGCGACCGGCAGCGGGCCGAGGACATCGTCCAGGAGACGCTGCTGCGGGCCTGGCGCAACGCCCACCGGCTGGGCACGCAGGGGCAGGGGTCGCTGCGGCCCTGGCTGGTCACGGTGGCGCGCCGGATCGCCATCGACGAGCACCGCAGCGAACAGGCCCGCCCGGCCGAGACGTACGACCGGGACCTGACCGCGTTCGCCGAGTCGGACAGCACCGACCGGGTGCTCCGGACGATGACGGTCGCGGACGCACTGCGTACGTTGAGTCAGTCGCACCGGGAGATCCTGGTGGCGACGTACTTCCGGGGCCGTACGGTGCCGGAGGCGGCCGAGGAGCTCGGCCTGCCACTGGGCACCGCGAAGTCGCGGGTCTACTACGCGCTGCGCGCGCTGCGCACAGCTCTGCAGGAGAGGGGGGTGACGGAATGAGCCGGGTAGACCACATGGACGTCGCCGCGTACGCGCTCGGCGTGCTGGACGAACAGGACATGGAGCGGTTCGAGGAACACCTCGCCACCTGCTGGGCCTGCGCCGCCGAGCTGGAGTCGATGGTGCCGGTGGTCGGGCTGCTCTCCGACATCGACGAAGAGTCGATCACCGCGATGGAGCAGACCCAGTCGAATCCGGTCCTGCTGGACCGCACGCTGGTAGCGCTGCGTACCCACCGAAGGAAGGCCCGGTTCCGACAGATCCTGGCCACCGCGGCGGCCGTGGTGGTCTTCGGCGGGCTGACCGGGGTCGTGTTCAGCAACCTGGCCGGCGACAGCACCCCGCCGTCGATCGCCGGGCCGACCACCGCTCCGTTCGACCCGCCGGGCGGTGGCTCCGGCAACCCGGGTGGCCCGAACATCGGCGGCAACGAGCAGGAAGGCGAACAGGTCGACGTCACCGACCCGAGCACCGGTGTGCAGTCGACGTTCTGGCTCATCTCGAAGGACTTCGGCACCAAGGTCGATTTCACCCTCGGCCGGCTGCCGGGTCCGCGCACCTGCCGCCTGGTCGTGGTCCGGGAGGACTCCAGCACCGAGGTCGTCTCGACCTGGACGGTGCCGCCGGGCGGGTACGGCACCAACAGCAACCCGCAGCTGGCGGCCCTCTCCGCGACCACGTCGACCAAACTGGACGACATCAAGCACTTCGAGGTGCAGGAGGTGGACGGCAAGGGTGTCGGCCAACCGCTGCTGACGGTCCCCGCCCCCTGACCCGTACCCACCCGCACGAAGGCCCGAACGAAGGCCCGCCTCCCTCGGAGGCGGGCCTTCGCGGCGTTGGCCAGCGGATACGCACTCCTACGCAGAGATGGGACCAACGGTTCAACGACCCCATTGTGGGCTTGGCCACCATTTCGCGTTCAACCTTGACAGCCCTGTTCCCGTACATATCGGTGACTGTCAAGCATGAGGAGGGCACGTGGCAAAGATGAAGCGGACCGTCGTCGTCGCGAGCGCCATGGTCGCACTGACGGCCTGCGCTCCCGCCGGCTACGACGGATCGAACTCCGGCGCGGCCGAGCCGGTCGCCGTCGCCGCAGCCGAGCCCACCGTGACCGCCGACCCCGAGGCCAGCGCGGAGCCGGGCGCCTCGGCCTCACCGGGCGCGGAGGCCGAGACCGACGCTCCCCTGCCCGACGGCGTCGAGCTGACCGCGAGCCTGACCGGCAAGAAGTTCCCCCGGATGGGCAGCGCGGTCGTCAACCAGGACGGCTTCATCCTGTACCGATTCGACCGCGACACCAACGACCCGCCGTCGTCGAACTGCGTCGACCAGTGCGCCGAGGTGTGGCCGCCGGCGCTGACCGACGGCAACCCGCAGCTGAAGGGCGTCTCCGACGACGCGGTGGGCACCATCACCCGGGAGGACGGCACCCGCCAGATCACCCTCGACGGCTGGCCGCTCTACACCTACATCGGTGACAAGAAGGCGGGCCAGTGGAAGGGCCAGGGCGTCGGCGGCACCTGGTTCGTGGTCAACCCGGACGGCAGCAAGAACCTGGAGTGCCTGCCCAAGGGCACCCCGAAGGCGGTCGCCCCGCCGTCGAAGACCAAGTCCGACAGCTCCGACTCCGACTACACGTACTGACCTGGACAGCCGGTGGCCGGCCGCACCCTGGTGGTGTGGTCCACGCTGGGCAACCTGAACGAGGCGGTGGTACGCACCGTGACGGTGCTGGTCATCGCCTGCCCGCACGCGCTCGGCCTGGCCATCCCGCTGGTGATCGCGCTGTCCACGGCGGTGGCCGCGAAGGGCGGCATCCTGGTCAAGGACCGGCTGGCGCTGGAGCGGATGCGCACCGTGGACACGGTGCTGTTCGACAAGACCGGCACGCTGACCCGGGGCGAGCACGCGGTCGCCGGGGTCGCCGCCACCGCCGGCACCAGCGAGCAGGACGTGCTCGCTATCGCGGCGGCGGTGGAGGCCGACAGCGAGCACCCGTTGGCTCGGGCGATCGTGGCGGCTGCCGCCCGGCAGGGTGATCGGCGGACGGCGACCGGATTCCAGTCGTTGACCGGTCGTGGCGTGCGCGCCCAGGTCGACGGCGCGAGCTACGCCGTCGGCGGTCCGGCGCTGCTGCGGGAGTTCGACGCCACGGTGCCCGACGACCTCGCCCGGCACCAGCACGACTGGTCCCACCGGGGGGCCGCAGTGCTGCACCTGCTTCGCCTGCCCGACAACCTGGCCGACAACCGCGCTACCGTGCTCGGCGCCCTCGCGCTGGAGGACGAGGTACGGCCGGAGGCCCGGCAGGCCATCGCCGACCTGCGGAGGCAGGGCGTCCGGAAGATCGTGATGATCACCGGGGACGCCCGTCCGGTCGCCGAGGCGGTCGCCGCCGACCTGGGATTCCGCTCGGGCGAGGACGAGGTCTTCGCCGAGGTGCTGCCGGCCGACAAGGACGACGCGGTGGCGGACCTGCAACGGCGAGGGCTGCGGGTGGCGATGGTGGGCGACGGGGTCAACGACGCTCCGGCGCTGGCCCGGGCGAACGTGGGCATTGCGATCGGCGCGGGCACCGACGTGGCCATCGAGTCCGCCGGCGTGGTGCTCGCCTCGTCCGACCCGCGCGGCGTGACCGGGGTCATCCGGCTGTCCCGGGCCGCGTACCGGAAGATGATCCAGAACCTGGCCTGGGCCGCCGGCTACAACGTGGTCGCGCTGCCCCTCGCCGCCGGCGTGCTGGCCTGGGCCGGGGTGGCGCTGAGTCCGGCGGTCGCTGCCGTGCTGATGTCGGCTTCGACGATCGTGGTGGCGCTCAACGCCCAACTGCTGCGCCGGGTCCGCCTACGTGCGACGGACTGAAGCGCGGGGGAACCAGGCCCCGGGGAGCAGACCGTGCCGCGTAAGCGGGCCGGGAAACTTCGTACAAGACCGGGGCCGGCGGCGGCGGTGAAACTCGACGGCATGGAAACCGGCACCGAACCCGCACGCTTTGACACCAAGATCGCCGTCCTGCTCCGCGACGACCTGCCGACCTGGCAGCGGCTCAACATGACGGCGTTCCTGGTCAGCGGCGTCGGTAGTGCCGTGCCCGAGGCGATCGGCGAGCCGTACGCCGACGCCGACGGCACGCCCTACCTGCCGATGTTCCGACAGCCGGTGCTGGTCTTCGCCGGCGCGAAGGAAACCCTGACTGCTGCCCACCAGCGCGCCGTCGCCCGTGGGCTGCCGCTGTCGGTCTTCACCTCCGACCTGTTCCGGACCGGCAACGACCGGGACAACCGCGCAGCGGTCCGCGCCGTCGGGCGCGACCACCTCGACCTGGTCGGGCTGGCCGTGTACGGCCCGAAGAACGTGGTGGACAAGGTACTCAAGGGCGCCCGGATGCACCCGTGACGTGACTGGGTCGACCCGGGCGTAGCGCGCTGGAGCCGTACTGGCCGGGGTTGAAGCCGAGGATCCGCTTGAAGTGCCGGCTCAGGTGGGCCTGGTCGTAGAAGCCGGCCTCGACGGCCACCTCCCGGGCCGGCATCCCCTCCCGGAGCAGCCGCCGGGCCAGGTCCACGCGGCGGGAGACCAGGTACTGGTGCGGCCCGATGCCGAACGCCGCGGAGAAGGCCCGGACCAGGTACGTCGGGTGCGCGTACAGGATGCCGGCGGCCTCCCGCATGGTCACCCCCGGTACGAAGCGCTCGTCCAGCAGGTCGCGAAGGCGGCGGGCGATCAGTGGGTCGTGCACCGCCGCGACCCCGGGCGTACGCCGGGTGAGGTGCGCCTGTAGTCGCTCGGCGACGAAGGCGAGGTGCACCTCGGCGGCGAACTCGTTGCCGGGCTCGGCGAGTCGCGCGTGCAGCAGGTCGATCCGCCGCCGCAGGGCCGCGTCGTCGAACGCCGGCCGGTCCACGGCGCGGCCGATCAGGTGCTCGCCGAGCTGCGCGGGGTCGAGGTAGAGGACCCGCTTGCGGAACCCGTGCGGGGTGACCGGACAGCCGTTGTGCGCGACGTCCGGCGGCAGCAGGGTCACCACCTGGCGGAACGCCCCGTGCTCGTGCCGGTCGAGGTCGTACTTGACGATTCCGTCATCGACCGTCAGCAGAGTCCAGGTGCCGTGGGTGTGCATCGGGTAGGCGTGGTCGGTGAATTGCGCGTGCAGCACCTCTGTGATCCCGCTGACCGAGGGGGACCAGACCCGTACGTGCGGCGACCCGGACACCGCCGAACTCTAACCGGGCGCGGCCGGGTAGGCGCGAGTCTCGGCAGCCTTGACCGCGGCCCACACCGGCTGCCCGGGGGCCAGCTTCAGCTGGGCGGCGGCGGCCGGGGTGACGTCGGCGGCCACCTCGATCGGGCCGGTGAGCTGGATCCGCAGGTTGTCGCCGTGGCGCTGGACGCCGGCGATGGTGGCCGGCCAGGTGTTGCGCGGGCTGCCGTCGGGCTGCCGTGGGTGCAGGCCCACGGCCGACGGCGGGAAGGCCACGAAGACCTCACCGTCGTGCTGTTCGCCGGTGGTCAACCGGAACCCGTCAGCGAGCAGGATGCTGTGCCCGGTGGCGCGGCCCCGGTACAGGTTGAGCCCGACCAGGCGGGCCACGTAGTCGGTGCGGGGCTGGGCGGTGATGGTGGCCGCGCTGCCCTCCTGGACGACGTGACCGTGCTCGATGATGACCAGCCGGTCGGCGAGCACGAGGGCGTCGAGCGGATCGTGGGTGACCAGCAGCGTGGCCCCGGCGTGCGCGGCGAGGTGCTGTTGGAGCTGGGCCCGGGTGTCGAGCCGGGTACGGGCGTCCAGGGCCGCCAGGGGCTCGTCCAGCAGCAGCAGCGCCGGCTCGACGGCCAGCGCGCGGGCGAGGGCGACCCGCTGCGCCTGCCCGCCGGAGAGCTGCCGTGGCTTGCGGCGAGCGTGCTCGGTCAACCCCATCCGCGCCAGCCACTCGGCCGCACGGTGTCGGGCCTGCTGCCGGCTCAGGCCGTGCCGGCGCGGGCCGAACGCGACGTTGTCCAGCGCGTTGAGGTGCGGAAAGAGCAGGTAGTCCTGGAAGACCACGCCGATCGGGCGCCGCTCGGTGGGGGTCCAGGCCCGCCGGTCGGGGTGGTCGAGGTCGCGGCCGGCCAGGGTGAGGTGCCCGGCCGAGAGCGGAAGCAGGCCGGCGAGCGTACGCAGGGCGGTGGTCTTCCCGGCGCCGTTGGGACCGAGCAGCGCGACGACCTCGCCCGGGTCGATGGTCAGCGGCAGGTCCAGCCGGAAGGCACCCCGGTCCACCACGAGGTGGGCGTCGAGCAGCGGCGCGCCGAGGCGCGCCTCCGCGCCGAGCGTGGTCTGGCCGGCGGTCATGGTGCGCTGACCCAGCGGTCGCGGAGACTGGCCAGGATCACCACGGAGACAGTGAGCAGGATGAGGCTGAGCACGATCGCGGCCTCCAGGTCGGTCTCCAGGGCCAGGTAGACGGCGATCGGCATGGTCTGCGTACGGCCGGGGTAGTTGCCGGCGAAGGTGATGGTGGCGCCGAACTCGCCGAGGGCACGAGCCCAGCAGAGCACGGCTCCGGCGGCGATGCCCGGCGCGACGAGCGGCAGCGTGACGTGGGTGAAGGTGGTCCACCGCCCGGCGCCGAGGGTGGCTGCGGCCTCCTCGTAGCGGGTGTCGGCGCCGCGCAGCGCCCCTTCTACCGCGATGATCAGGAACGGCATGGCGACGAACGCCTCGGCGAGCACGACCGCAGTGGTGGTGAACGGCAGCGTGATGCCGAACGTCTCGTCGAGCCACGAGCCGATCAGCCCACGTCGACCGAAGACCAGCAGCAGGGCCACGCCACCGACCACCGGCGGCAGCACGAGGGGGACGGTGACCAGGGCGCGCACCACGCGCCGGCCGGGGAACTGGACCCGGGCCAGCAGCCAGGCCAGGGGTACGCCGAGGGCGAGGCAGAGCAGGGTGGCGAGGGTGGCGGTCTGCACCGACAGCCGTAGCGCAGTGAGCACGCCCGGCTCGGTGAGCCGCTGCGGAAGGGTGGCCCACGGGGTGCGGGCGAGCAGTCCGACCAGCGGCAGCACCAGGAACAGCAGCCCGAGCGCGGCGGGCAGCAGCAGCGCG
>NZ_JBFBAO010000133.1:0-16147 GCF_040682255.1 Micromonospora sp. NPDC051296
GCCGCGTACAGCGTCGCCGTCGGGGTGACCACCTCGAAGTGGGCGTCGAAGTGCAGCTCACCCGGGTAGCGCAGGGTGCTCATCATCGGGCTGAGCCTGCGGCGGCTGCCCGACGATCGGAAGTCGCTTCCCCTGACGGTCGGGGTGGCCCTGACCGGCCTGCTCGTCGCGGCGGCGGTCGCCATCCCCCTCGGGGAGATCGCCGACGAACGGCTGAGCGCCTACTTCGTCTACTACGATTCGGCGCTGCCCGCGATCGCGGCGGCGGTGTTCATCGGGATGCTCGGGTACACCGGGTGGCGCTGGGACTGGCAGCACATGGTCGTGGCCGTTGCGGCGTCATTGCTGATCGTCATCAGCTTTCGCCGGAGCGTCTGGCTCGCGGCCCTGATCGTCGTCATCGCCGCTTTCGTGGTCGCCTGGTCGCGTTGGGGGCGGATGGTCCAGCAACTCGCGTTCGCGGGCCTCGTGGTGGCGGCGGTGGTGTTCGCCGCACCGGGTCTCGCCGCGGATGTCGGCCTGCGCAGTGCGGGAAGCTTCGAACTCGGTAGCGGCGCAGCAGCCCCGACCAGTGCAGCGCCGGCAGCCAGTGAACCGCCGGCAGCCAGTGAACCGCCGGCAACGAGCGCCCCGCCGGCGAGTTCTGCGCCTGCGACGAGCGCAGCGCCGGCGACGAGTCGTCCGGCCGTGACCGGCGAGCCGGCCGTGTCGTCCGGTGCACCGCAGCCATCCGAGCAGCAACCCTCGCCGGAGCCGACCAGCCCGCCGGCCGAACCCGGCACACCGACGCCGGCACCCGGGCAGGCGAGCGCCGACCACCAGGCGGCTTCGACAAGCGGCCACCTCGGCGATCTTAAGATCGGGTGGGAGCACGTACGGGCGAACTTCTGGACCGGCGTGGGCCCGCTCGCGCCGCAGATCTCGGGTCTCGCCGCCCACCAGGCCGAGCGGGTCTACGTGCACAACCAACTGCTGCAGGACTGGCTGCGGTACGGGCCGGCAGCGCCGGTGCTGGTGGTCCTGTTCTTCATGGTTGTTGGCCTGATGGCACTGGCACGCCTTCGTAATTCGGCAAGCGATGTCGTCGCTCGCGCGGCGGCCGCGTTCTGCCTGATCGCACCGCCGTGTCTGATGACCGCTCCATTCCTGTCCGAGACGAGCCGGTGGCCGTTGGTGACGGGCATCGCGGCCGGAATACTCGTGCCGGTCTTCCTGAGTGGGGACCGACACGATCGGCGAACCGGGCCCCCACCGTCGATGCCGAGTGAGACCGCCAGCTGAGGTCCGCGGAAGGGCAGCTGAATGACCAACACACCGCCACGTGCGTTGCGGCTCGCCCTCTGGGCTCAGCGTCAGGCACATGTCGTCCCGGCGCCGCTGCGCCGGCTTGGCGGGCGTACTCTCCGACGGTTCACCAAACCCGACGCCGGCACTTCAGGACCGAGCGAGGACTGGTCCGTCCCGCTGGTTCCCGGCCGAGGCGTCGGCGACCTGGAAGCACTCCGGCCGGTCAGCGTCGAAACCCTTCCTTCGGTGCCACCGCGCCCGACCGAGGTCACCGGGCGTCAGCCGGTGCGATGCGCCATCGCCGCGAGCGTCCTCGACGTCGGGGGTGCGGAGGAGGTCGCCGCGTTCCTCGCCCGGCGGCTTCCGTCCCACGGCTTCGAAACCGTGGTCGTCTACTCAGGCACGCGGCTGCCCGGGCAGGAGGGCGAGGGCGGCCGGCTCGCCCGAGCTCTTGCGGCCGAAGGGGTCGCGACGCAGTTGCTTACCCCCGCCGAGGCCGCGACCTGGATGCGTTCGTGGCAACCCGATGTGATCAGCGCGCACAACGCCGACAACTGGCTGCTCGACGTGGCTGCCGAACTCGGCGTTCCGTGGGTGGAGACGCTGCATGACATGCACCGCCTGTATCACCCCGACTCCTGGGTGCCGGAACGGCGGCGGGCGCGGCACATCTCCGCGCAGGTCGCGGTGAGCGATCTCGTTCGTCAGCAGTACCTCGCGCGCAACCCGACCTATCCCGGCGACCGCCTTGTCACCGTGCCGAACGGTGTGGACGGTTCGCGGGTGCGCCTTGTGGATCGAGAGCAGGCCCGCGTCGCCCTGGGGCTGACCGAGGAGTTCCTGTTCGTCTCGCTGGCCCGGTACTGCCTGCAGAAGAACACGTTCGGTCTGGTGACGGCCTTCGCTGAGGTGGCGGGCGAGCATCCGGAGGCCCACCTGCTGATCGCGGGGCGGGCCAACGACGACCTGCTGTACTACGAGCAGACCCGGCAGCTCGCCGCGTCTCTGCCGGCTGCCGAACGCATCCATCTCCGTGGCCACTGTGCCAATCCGTTGGCCCTGCTGGCGGCGGCGGATGCCTTCGTCCTCGACTCCTTCTTCGAAGGCTGGTCCCTGGCGTCGATGGAGGCCCTGGCGGCCGGGGTTCCCGTCGTGCTGACCGACGTCGGCGGGGCCCGGGAGCAGTTGGGGGGAGGCCAACGAGGGCACCTGGTCGCCAATCCGGCCGGAAAAGCCGAACTGGTGGACTGGCAGGTGATCAACGACCTCAGATACCGGGCGCAGGAGAATCGCGCGGAACTGGCCTCGGCGATGTCTTCGATGGTCCGCGAACGTGCGGCGTGGGCCGCCTCCCGTCAGCACCTGCGCGACGAGGCGATCAGCCTGTTCTCACCGGACGAGTCCCTGGCCGGCCACGCACAGGTGTTGCGTGCCGTTGCGCTGGACGAGCCGCTGCCGCCGGCGCAGGTCCGGTAACCCAACGCCTAGCCGAGCAGCCGGTCAGCGGCCACCGCCACGGAACACCTCCGCGACGGTACGCAGCACGACCTTGATGTCGAGCCAGAGTGACCAGTTCTCGATGTAGTAGTTGTCGAACCGCGCCCGGTCGGAGATCGGCGTGTCGCCCCGCAGGCCGCTGACCTGCGCCAGCCCGGTGAGCCCGACGGGAACCCGGTGGCGCGCCGCGTAGTTCGGGTACTCCGCCGAGAATTTCTCGACGAAGAACGGCCGCTCCGGTCGCGGCCCGACCACGCTCATGTCGCCGCGCAGGATGTTCCACAGCTGGGGCAGCTCGTCCAGCGACGTGCGGCGCATGAACCGGCCGATCAGGCCAACCCGGTGGTCGTCCGCGATGGACCACTTGGTCTGCGACTCCTCCTCGTCCATCGGCCGCATCGACCGGAACTTGATGACCTTGAAGGGCTTGCCGTACCGCCCGATCCGCTCCTGCCGGAAGAAGATGCCGGGGCCGCCGTCGATGAACGTGGCGATGGCGCAGAGCAGCAGCACCGGACTCAGCACGACCAGCGCGACCGCGGCGAACAACATGTCGGAGGCCCGCTTGATGGCCCACCTCGGCCCGGAGAACGTGATGTCACCAATCTTGACGATCGGGATGGCCCCGATGTGGTCGGGGTATCCGCCCTGGGAGCGGGAGCCCCACAGGCGCGGCACGGCCCAGAGGTCGCAGCGCGAGCTGCGGGGACGCAGCAGGGTCTCCATGAGAGTGGACTCGGAGCATTCCGGGTCGGCGATGACCAGGACCTCGCAGTCCAGCAGTCGCACGAGATGGTCGAGGTCGTCGAGGCTGCCGCTGAGCGAGAGTGCGCCGGTGTCCTGCTGCGACGGTGCGTCCACGCAACCGACGAACCGCAGACCGTAGCGCGGGTAGCGGCGCAGCATCCGGGCGAGTTCGAGCCCGATGGGCCCGCTGCCGATGATGATGGCGTTGTGCTCCACCCACCGGCGCTTGCGTACGAGGATGGTGAGGGCGCGGCTGAGCGTTCGGCCGACGATCACCAGCGCGGCCGAGAGTGCGACACCCCGCATGAAGCCGCTGACGTACTCCACAGAGGAGTGTCGCTCGGCCGCGATGATGGCCACCACCGCCGCCGAGGCCAGCAGCCGGCCGCCGAGGCCCGGCAACTCGTCGAGGATGCTCACGTGCCGGCGAGGCCGGTAGAGCCCGCCGGCCGCGAAGATGGCCACGGTGAGCACCGCGTTGGCCAGCGTCCCGCGCCAGTACGTCTGGCTCAACGCCAACGGGGTGAGCAGTGCGACGGCGTCGATGGGCAGCGTCATCATCCACGCTCGCAGCCATCGCGTGCGCGTCGACGCCGGGGACCGGGGGTACGGCAGGACGGCGGTGGTGCCGAGACCGTCAAGGGTGGCGGGGGGCTGAGGATCGCTGGCCACCGCAGCGGACGACGCCGCCAGGAGAGTCTCGTTCTCGGCGGTGCCGTGCAGCAGCGCCATCCGCTGTTCCGCCAGCCCGCCGATGTGCGGCGAGGCCGCAGGATGACTCGTAGCCGGTTTGCTCGACATTGTTAGCGCTCCCCCCGTGAGCCCTCAGCCGCGCAACAAGACTCAGAGGGCGACCGCAGGATACGATCGGGCGAGGCCGTCCACCATAGTCGGCAAGGCAGTTCCCCTTCCTACTTTGCGGCGGCCACGATCTCGGGCACCGAGTCGCGGCGGACCGCGTCGAAGAGCACCTTGGCCTTCGCCGTGTCGGCCAGCACGACGCTCTCGGTGCCGATCCGGCCCGTCCCCTTCGTCGGGCAGGTGAAGAAGTCGAGGTTGCCGCCGCGTAGATGGCGCAGCTGCATCGCGAAATCCACCAGGGACATCGACTCGTCCACCGCCACGGAGTCCGCAGTGGCCCGTACGAACGAGTTCAGCTTGGTGGGGCTGCTCAGCGTGCCACCGGAGGCGGCCTTGTCCAGAATCGCCTTGATGACCTGCTGCTGGTGCTTGATGCGGGTGAAGTCCCCGTCGGCGAAGGCGTACCGCTCGCGGGCGTAGTCCAGCGCGGCGGCCCCGTCCATCGTCTGCTTGCCCGCGACGAACTCCCGCCGACCGTCCGGGTTCAGCGAGTGCCGCGAGGTGAAGCCCTTGTCGACGGTGATCTCGACGCCACCGAGGGCGTCCACGATCTCCTTGAAACCGGCGAAGTCGATCATCGTCACGTGGTCGACGCGGACGCCGGTGAACTTCTCGACCGTCTGCACCATCAGCGGGACGCCGCCCCACGCGAACGCCGCGTTGATCTTCGCGTCCCGGCCTCCCCGGCCCTGTGCCGACCTGGGCACACTGACCCAGGTGTCACGCGGGATCGAGATGAGCTGGGCGCTCGACCGGTCCGCGGGAAGGTGGGCCAGGATGATCGTGTCGGTGCGGGAGCCGGAGGTGTTCTCCGGATCGCGGGAGTCGCTGCCCAGGAGCATGATGTTCATGGCGTCCGCGGCCACGACCTGTGGGCGGGACTCCTCCGGGATGCCTTCGAAGGCGTCGACCCGATCGATGCCGGACTCGACCGAACGGTAGTACAGCCCGCCGGCGATCATGCCGGCGCCACCCAGCAGCACCACCACCAGGAAGCTGATCAGTGCGATTCGCCGCCACCGGCGTCGCCGTCGCGGATTCTCCGGCGTCGGCTGTTCATCAGCGTCCGCCTGCCCTGTCGCCGGCCTGTCCAGGAACAAGGTCTCGGGCTCGACATCCCCGTGGTGTTGGCGCATGGGGGGAATGCTACTGATTTCGACCTGCCGCTCGCATTCCCCCTTCCGTTCCGTTCGCGTTTCCTGGCCCGGCCGAAAAGGGACGCCGGGCCGGATGTCTGGACGTGCGCGAATCGATCTACCCCCGTTTGTTACCCACATGTTTCCCGCGGTCTGGTAGAACGCTGCCGTGGACGCCATCAAGCTGCGTCGGGCCATCGCCCGTACCCGCCTCGCACCCGTCGCCGCTTTCCCGAAACGCCTGGTCGCGGTGGCCCGTCACGACGCCAAGGTGCTGCGCACCTCGGCCCGCTGGCTGGTCGCCTCGCGGGAGCATCACAACTACACGTACGAGCTGACCAAGCTCAGCCGCAGCCACCTCGCCTGGTTCGTCAGCGTGGTCTGCGACCTGCCGGTGAAGCAGGTCCGCGGGTACCTCGCGGAGATCGAGTCGGACGACGTGCTGCGGCAGCACATCGCCTCGGCCACCGCCGGCGCCGCGCGTCGCGGCCTGGCCGACAAGCAGGTCCGGTACGCCCGCCGGATCGGCTGGTACGCGATCGTCCGCGCCCGCCGGCCCCAGCACATCGTGGAGACCGGCGTGGACAAGGGGCTCGGCAGTTGCGTGCTGGCCGCCGCGCTGCTGCGCAACGCCGCCGAGGGGCACCCGGGCCGGGTCAGCTCCATCGACATCAACCCCGAGGCCGGCTACCTCGCCCGGGTCGCCCCCTGGTCCGAGGTGATCGACCTGGTCATCGGCGACTCGGTCGAGTCGATCACCGAGTTGGACCGGCCGGTCGACCTGTTCCTGCACGACAGCGACCACAGCCGGAAGTACGAGCGGCGCGAGTTCGACGCCGTGGAGCCGAAGCTGGCCCCCGGGGCGATGCTGCTCACCGACAACGTCACCCACACCAACGTGCTGGCCGAGCACGCCGAGCGCACCGGCCGGCGGTTCCTCGCCTACCGGGAGACCCCGGCCAACCACTGGTATCCGGGGGACGGTATCGGCGTGGCATGGTAGCCGGGTGCAGCTGAGCGAGATCAACACATACCCGATCAAGGGTTGTCGCGGGCTCCATCACGACGCGGCCGGGGTGCAGCCGTGGGGGCTCGACGGCGACCGGCGCTGGATGGTGGTCGACGCCGACGGCGTCGGCGTCACCCAGCGCGAGACCACCGCCCTGGTCCGGGTCCGCGCCCGTCCGGGCCCCGACGGGTTGCTGCTGCGCGCCGACGGGCACCCCGACCTGGTGGTGACCGAGCCGGCCGGGGTCGCCCCGGTCCAGGTCCGTACCTTCCGCCGGCGCCTGCTTCGGGTCGACGCGCTGCCCGCCGGTCCGGCCGCCGACGACTGGCTCGGCAAGGTGGTCGACCGGCCGGTCCGGCTGGTCTGGCTCGCCGAGCCGACCCGGCACGTCGAGCGCGGCCGCAAGGAGTACGACCCCGGCGACCGCGTCAGCTTCGCCGACGCGTACCCGGTGCTGCTTACCAGTACCGCGTCGCTGGCCGCGCTCGGCGACTGGCTGGCCGCGGCCGGCGCGGAACCGGTGCCGATGGCCCGGTTCCGGCCCAACCTGGTGATCGACGGTGCCCCCGCCTGGGCGGAGGACGGCTGGGCCGGCCGGCCGCTGCGCATCGGTGGCGTCCGCTTCCAGGCCGCCAACCCGTCGGCCCGCTGCCTGGTCACCACCACCGACCAGGAGACCGGGGTACGCGGCCGGGAACCGTTGCGCACCCTGGCCCGGCACCGGAACATCGGCCGCCAGCTCCTGTTCGGGCTGAACGTCATCCCGTTGGAGTCCGGCCGGGTGCGGCTCGGCGACCCGGTGGAGCTGACCGACCGACCATGACCGAATCCGTCTTAGCTTTCGCTTAGCTCGCTTGTCCGACCTGATCGCCGTCCGGCAGCATCTGTCCGCGTGACCGACGGTACCGACGGCCCCACCGGCCGGGCAGTAGTCAGGCGTTCCCAGCTAGGCCGCTGGCTGGCCGGCGGGGCCGTGGCCACCCTTGCCACAGTCCTCGGGCTCACCCTCGCGCTGCGCTCGGGTGCCGCGCCCGCCTGCGCCGGCCCGGCCCGGCCCGGCTCCGCGCTGCCGGCCGCCGGCGCACTGCTCGCCCCGCCCGCCGCGGGCGCCCTCCACAAGGGCAAGGCCACCTTCTACGACTCGAAGGGTGCGGGTGGGAACTGCTCCTATCCCGCCGCGCCCGCCGACCGGCTCTATGTCGCGCTTGGCCCCAGCGAGTACGCCGACGGCGCCGCCTGCGGCGGATACCTCGACGTGACCGGGCCGAAGGGCAGCGTGCGGGTCATGGTCATGGACCAGTGCCCGGAGTGCGCCCCGGGCCACCTCGACCTGTCCAAGGAGGCGTTCGCCCGGATCGCCGATCCGGTGCAGGGCGTCGTCGGCGTCAGCTACCGCCTGGTGGGCGACCCGCCGCTCGCCGGCCCGCTCGCCTTCCGGATCAAGGAGGGCGCCTCGCAGTGGTGGTTCGCCGTCCTGGTCGCCAACCACGGCAACCCGCTGCGCTCGGTCGAGGTACGCCAGGGCAGCTCGGGTGCCTGGCGGGCGGCCAACCGGGAAAGCTACAACTACTGGCTGATCGCCTCCGGCGCCGGTCCCGGCCCGTACCAGATCCGGGTCACCGACACCCGGGGCCACCGGGTCACCGCCACCGGCGTCCGGATGACCCCCGGCCAGGTCCAGCGCAGCACGGTCCGGATGTACGGCGCCGCCTCAGGTGAGTCGACGACGCCGTCCCGGCCGACGACAAGCCCGCCCCGATCGCCGTCGGCCAGCCCGAAGCCGAGCGCCAGCGTGACGGCCCGACCGACACCGTCCGCCACGAGCGCGGCACCCGTCGACGCGGTGGCCACCGCCGCGGCGACCAATGACGCCGCGGGGCTTCCGCCGGTAGCGTCATCGTCCGGCTGCGGCGGCTGACGGATCGCTCGCCCGGCACCGGATCGGTTGCCGGTTGTCCTTCGTCGGGGGTGTGTGTCCCCCGCGATGCTGATTTCACACAGACATGAATATGTCTGTGTGAAATCGCCTTCACGGGAGAGTGTGGGCCTGGAGTTCAGCCGGCGGCGGCGTGGTCCTGGTCGTGCCGCTGCCCGGCCAGGCCGAGCCACATGAGGATCTCGTCGCGGTCGTCGCCGGGAGCGACCCGCAGCGCCCCGGGCCACCGTCCCACCTCGCGGTACCCGAGGCGGCGGTAGAACCGGTCCAGCCCCAGCCCGTCCCGTACGGTCACGTGCAGCGCCGCCAGCCCGAGGCCACGAGCGACCCGCTCGGCCTCGCGCATCAGCGCCTCGCCGTAGCCGCGGCCCTGGGTGTCGGGGTGGATCATCACCCGGGTGAGTACGCGCAGGTGCGTCTTCAGATGGAAGCGTGGATCGGTGAAGATCGCCATGGCCACGAGTCGGTCGTCGTCGTAGCCGAGCAGCAGCCGGTCCGGGCCGTCCGCGATACCGGCCAGCGTCGGGTCGGCGATCGTGCGTACCTTCTCGGCGGTGACCGGTGCCACGAAGCCGACCGCACCACCGGCGTTGGTGACGTCGACCCAGAGCGCGACGATCCGCGCCCGCAGCTCGGGGGTCAGCTCAGGATCGAGGACGAAGCGCAGGCTCACGCCGTCATCCTGGCCCGCCGGATATCCTCGCCACCCGCGATCGTGACGAGGCCGACAGGTCATCGGGGAACCTCGGGTGCACGTACCACAGGCGGGACCGGAACAACCGGAACGCATCGACCAGGCCGTTCATCGGTGCGGGAGAGGGGATTCGAACCCCCACGTCCTCACGGACACAGGTTCCTAAGACCTGCGCGGCTGCCTGTTACGCCACTCCCGCCAGCCTCAAGAGTCTAGAACGTCGGGCCGCGACTGGTTCAGCCCGGCACTCCGGAGTATGGCTGACACCTTGCCGTAGCCGTGTGAGGTGTCCACGCCGAAGCGTTTGAGCTGTCGGCTGATGTGCGCGTGCGACCCGCCGCTCACGCGTACCCCGAGCAGTCGCATTACCTCTGTGACGCTTCGGGCGGCGGCGGCCGCTTGGCCGAGCGCCTCGGGCGTGTACCGGTACCGGACCACAGACGCACCGTAGTGGACCGGTACGACAACTCAGTCCAGACCGAGGTCGCGGCGGAGCTTGGCGACGTGGCCGGTGGCCTTGACGTTGTAGAGCGCCCGCTCGATCTTGCCGTCCTCGTCGATGACGAACGTCGAGCGGATCACCCCGGTCACCGTGCGGCCGTACGACTGCTTCTCGCCGTACGCCCCGTACGCGGTCAGCACCGCCTTGTCGGCGTCGGCGACCAGCGGGAAGGTGATCGCGTCGCGTTCGCGGAACTTCGCGAGCTTCTCCGGCTTGTCCGGCGAGATGCCGACCACCTCGTAGCCGGCCGCCTGCAGCGAGGCCAGCGAGTCGCGGAAGTCGCACGCCTGCTTGGTGCAGCCGGGGGTCATCGCGGCCGGGTATGCGTACAGGATGACCTTGCGGCCGCGCAGGTCGGCCAGGGTGAGCTGCCCGCCGGCGTCGGTGGGGAGGGTGAACTCGGGCGCCGGGTCACCGGGGGAGAGGCGAGCGGGTGCGGTCATGGGTCGACCCTACCGCCGCCCGGACCGGGCCCACCGTCAGCGCCGCGCGCCCGCCTCAGATCCACGTCCGTAAGCCTTCGGACCCGTGCCGGTAAACAGCCGGACTCGTGCCGGTCATCCACCGCTGTCGAGGCCGCTGACCAGGTCAGAGTGATCAACGC
This sequence comes from Micromonospora sp. NPDC051296, assembly GCF_040682255.1. Classification (NCBI taxonomy): domain Bacteria; kingdom Bacillati; phylum Actinomycetota; class Actinomycetes; order Micromonosporales; family Micromonosporaceae; genus Micromonospora; species Micromonospora sp. NPDC051296. The sequence continues at coordinate 10,274 of NZ_JBFBAO010000133.1, forward strand.
CATCCCTGTTGCCAGGTATTGGCAACAGCATGGTGCGGGAAATACGCTCACCCCTGCCGGCGAGGATGGGCCCGCCGACGCGTGGGAGGTCGCGTGGAAACCCTGGCGATGCACATCTCGAACGGGATCATCAACGGTCCCGTCGCCGCGATCTTCGCGGTGATCGCGCTGGCGGCGATGGCGTTCTGCGTCATGCGCGGCCGGCAGGACCTGGACGACCGGCTGGCGCCGATGGCCGGCCTGGTCGCCGCCTTCATCTTCGCCGTGCAGATGCTCAACTTCCCGATCTTCACCGCCGGCGTGAGTGGCCACCTGCTCGGTGGCGCGCTCGCCGCCATGCTGGTCGGCCCCTGGGTCGGCGCGCTCTGCGTCGCCGTGGTGCTGGCGGTGCAGGCGCTCGTCTTCGGCGACGGCGGCGTGGCCATGCTCGGGCTCAACATCACCAACATGGCCGTCATCGGCATCGCGGTGGCGTACCTGCTGATCGCGCTGCTGCTGCGGGTGCTGCCGCGTACCACGGCCGGGCTGGCCGTCACCGCCTTCGTCGCCGCGCTGGTCAGCGTGGTCGTCGCGGCGATGGGCTTCGTGTTGCAGTACCAGCTCGGCGGCACCACCGACCTCGGCGGCAACCTGGCCGGGCTGGCCGGGACGATGGCCGTGTCCCACCTGTTCATCGGCATCGGCGAGGGCCTGATCACGGCCACCACGGTGGTCACCGTGGCGAAGGTCCGGCCCGACCTGGTGTACGCGCTGCGCGCCCTGAAGCCGGCCGCGCCGGCATCCGTCCCGGCTGTCGGAGGTGTCCGGTGAGGAAGCGTTCCTGGGGATTCATCGTCGGCGGCCTGCTCGTCGCGCTACTGCTGGCCGGCGTGGTGAGCAACTACGCCTCGTCGCACCCGGACGGGCTGGACTCCTCGCTGCGGGAGGGCTGCACCTTCGACGCCGACGACGAGATCACCGGCGGCAGTTGCCCGGCACAGCAGGCGAAGGACCACGAGATCGGCGGGCCGCTGGCCGACTACGGCATCGCCGGCCTCGACAACGAGTTCCTCTCCACCGGCTTGTCCGGCGTGCTCGGCGTACTGCTGACCTTCGCCGTGGCCGGCGGCGCGTTCTGGCTGGTCCGCCGGCGCGGCGCGGATGAGGCACCGGACGCCGCCGGGTCGCGGGACGCGGACCAGCCGAGCACCGCCGCCACGGGCCAGGGGTAGCGCGGATGGGAGCCGGTCACGCCCACGTGCTGTACCGCGAGGCCGACTCGCCGGTGCACCGGCTGCCGCCCGAGGTCAAGATCGCGGCGATGGTGGCCTTCACCGTCGCCGTGGTCGCCACCCCCCGCGAGGCGATCTGGGCCTTCGGCGCGTACGCCCTGCTGGTCGCGGCCGTCGCGGCGCTGGCCCGGGTGAACGCCCGGTGGCTGCTCGTCCGGTCCACGATCGAGCTACCGTTCGTGCTCTTCGCGTTCGCGTTGCCGTTCCTCGGCGCCGGCGAGCGGGTGGACGTGCTCGGGCTGAGCCTGTCCGCTGACGGCCTCTACGGCGCCTGGAACATCATCGCCAAGGGCACCCTGGGCGTGTGGGCGTCGCTGCTGCTGGCCGCGACCACCACCACCCGCGACCTGATCGTCGGGCTGGACCGGCTGCGCTGCCCGCAGATCCTGACCCAGATCGCCACGTTCATGCTGCGCTACCTGGACGTGCTGGTCGGCGAGGCCCGCCGGATGCGGGTCGCCCGGATCTCCCGCGGCGACGACCCGCGCTTCCTGTGGCAGTTGCGCGGCTTCGCCGCCGGTGTCGGGGCGCTGTTCCTGCGGGCCTTCGAGCGGGGCGAGCGGGTGTACCTGGCGATGCTGTCGCGCGGCTACACCGGCCGGATGCCGGCGGTGTGGCAGGGCGGTGGCGCGGCGACGACCGGGCAGTGGCTGGTCGCGGCCACGGTGCCGGTCCTGGCGGGCACCGTCGCCGCTACCGCCGCCGTGCTGACATGATTCGTAACGTGCAACCCACCGCGCCCAGCCTGGACGTCCGTGGCGTCCGGTACGCCTACCCCGACGGTCACCTCGCCCTGCACGGCGTCGACCTGACGGTGGCCCGGGGCGAGCGGGTCGCCCTGCTCGGGCCGAACGGTGCCGGCAAGACCACGTTGGTGCTGCACCTCAACGGCATCCTCACCGCCACCGAGGGCAGCATCGCCGTTGGCGGCCTGGCGGTCGGCCCGGACCGGTCGACCCTGGCCGAGATCCGCCGGCGGGTGGGCATCGTCTTCCAGGACCCGGACGACCAGCTCTTCCTGCCCACCGTCGCCGAGGACGTGGCGTTCGGGCCGGCCAACCTCGGGCTGCGCGGCGCGGAACTCGCCGCCCGGGTGGACGAGGCGCTGGCCGCGGTGGGCATGTCCGAGCACCGGGACCGGGCCCCGCACCACCTGTCCTTCGGGCAGCGCCGCCGGGTGGCGGTGGCCACCGTGCTCGCCATGCGCCCGGAGATCCTGGTGCTGGACGAGCCGTCGTCGAACCTCGACCCGGCGGCCCGGCGGGAACTGGCCGCCATCCTGCGTGGCCTGCCGGTGACCCTGCTGATGGTCACCCACGACCTGCCGTACGCGTTCGAACTCTGCGACCGCTCGGTGATCCTCGACGGTGGCCGGATCGTGGCCGACGGGCCGACCCGGCAGATCCTCGGCGACGAGCCGCTGCTCGCCCGGCACCGCCTCGAACTGCCCTATCCGTTCAGCCGCACTCCGGTCGGGGAGTAGTCGGCCGAGCTGAGCGGGGTGCTCGGACCGGAACCGCCGGTGGGCGCGGGTGTGCGGCCGGTGGCGTGCAGCCGCAGGGCGGCCGCGGCGAGCGCACCGGCACCGGCGACGACGACCAGGACGACCAGCACCCGGGCGGCGGTGGCCGGCCACGGCACCGGGGGCACGGCGCGGGTGAACGCGGCGGCGTTGGTCACCCCGGCGAACAGCGCCAGGCACGCCCCGGCCAGCGCCACCACGAAGTCGACGCCGGCCCGACGGGTCAGTGCCCAGCCGCCGGCGGCGACCGCTCCGAGCCCGGTCAGCAGCCCCCACACCGGGCCGGTCAGCAGCCCGGCCAGCACCCCGCCGACTCCCTCGGCCCCGGCGTCCAGCACCCGCCCGACGGTGAGCACCACGGCCGCCAGCCCACCGGCGACCAGCAGCCCGCCGAGCCCGGCCAGCGCCCGCCTGCCCGGGGCCGAGGCCGCCGGCAGCAGTCCGGCCGCACCCACCGCGAGCGCGCCGAGCGTGACCGCCACCCACCAGGTGTACGCGTCCGGCGGCGGCACCCAGTCCAGGGTGCCGCGAATCTCCATCGGCCCGTCCGCGGCGCGCAGCGGCACCACCCAGTCGCGTACCCGGTGCTCGCGGTCGGGGGCGGCGCGGACCTGCGCGGGCGGCCCCGACTCGCGCCACAGCGCCCGCTGGTCGTGCCAGCGGGCGGTCGTGCCACCGTCGACCCGCCGCCACTGTGGCGCGGCGGCCGGGTCGACCTCGGCGGGCAGGACGGTGTCCCCGGCGATGGTCCGGTTCAGGTAGGTGGCGGGCGAGCGGGTGTTCTCGAACACGCCGTCCGGGCCGACCCGCAGGTACGCCTCGCCCGAGTAGCCGATCACCTCGACCGGCTCGCTGCCGGTGTTGGTCAGTTCCAGCCGGGCCCCCGCCTCGACCAGCCGTACCCGAAGCTCCGGCCGGGCCGGGGTCACGGCGGTGACCTCGGCCCGGTAGTCGGTGCCGTTCGGCGCGTCCGCACCGTGCGCGAGCGCGGGGGCGGCGGTGGCCAGGATCGTGGTGACCGTGCCGGCCAGCAGCAGCCCGGCGCGGGTCAGCAGGGCTCGGGTCACTTGCCGGCCGCCTCCACGGCGGCGGTGATGTTCTCCGGCGTCCACTCCTTCACCTGCTTGCCGTTGACCAGGATGGTCGGCGTGCCGGTGACGTTGGCGCGGGTCGCCTCCTCGGTGACGTGCGCCGTCCACGGCTTGAACTTCGCGTCGCGGACGCAGGTGCCGAAGGTGTCGCGGTTCAGCCCGACTCCGGCGCCGATGTCGATCAGCTCGTCGTTGCTCAGCCCGGCGCTGTTCTCCGGCGGTTGCTTCTCGAACAGCGCCTTGCCGAACTCGGTGAACTTGCCGCCCTCGGCGGCGCAGCCGGCCGCGGCCGACGCGCGGGTCGAGTACTCGGTGCTGGAGAAGCGGTTCAGGTAGGCCACCGGGTGGTACACCACCCGCACCTTGCCGTCGCTGATCAGCTTGTCGATGGTGGCGCCGCTGGTCTGCTCGAACTGCTTGCAGGCGGGGCAGAGGTAGTCCTCGTAGATGTCCACGGTCACCGGCCCGGTGCCGACCACGATGCCGTCGCCGCTGGGATTGGCCCCGGGCGGCGCGGTGAACTCCCCGGATTTCCGGCTCGACTGGATGCTCCATCCGATCAGGCCGGCGATGACCAGCACCGCCACCGCACCGACCGAGATCCACAGCGTCCGTTTGCGACGTCGTTCCCGAGCCATCTGTTCCCGGACCACTCGGGCCGCGTCCTTGCGTCCCTTGCGACTACTCATCGTTGTCCTCCACCGGTTCGCCCGTCAGCGCGCCGTCCAACGAGACGGCGGTGCGGGGCCAGATCAGCAGGAACCCGGCCAGCGCCAGGAAGCCCACGTCCCGGAGGATCTCCGGGAGGTAGCTGGGAGACTGCCCCGCCGGTAGCTCACCACCCGAGCCGAAGCAGCCGCAGTCGATTGCCAGCCCCCGCGACCAGGCCGAGACGATGCCCGCGATGAAGACCAGCAGCAGCGCCGCGGAGAAGCCAGCGGCCAGCCGGGTGGCCAGCCCGAGCAGCAGCAGTACGCCCAGCGCCAGCTCGACGAAGGGCAGCACCGCTCCGACCACCACCGACGCGTCGTACGGCAGCACCTGGTAGGCGTGCACCGCGCGGCCGGAGGCGGCCAGGTCGCCGACCTTCGAGCCGCCCGCGTACAGCCAGACGGCGGCGAGCCCGAGCCGGACGGCGAGCCCGAGCCAGCGGAGCAGCTTCCGGTTCACCGGGCCAACGCCTCGCCGACGGCCGGGTCGCCATCCCGGGCTGCCAGCGCCCAGCTGGTCGCCGAGTCCGCGGTGGCCGATCTCGCGATGGTCAACTCCGTCGCGCGCCCGCCGGCCGCGCCGGTGTCGTCGGCGGCGGAGGTGTCGCACGGGGCGGGGATCACGACAACTCAGGTTACGCGGCGGTGCGCTGAGCAGCAGGGTCCTTCGGCCCTTCCATGTGCTGCACCACGTTGGGAACTTTCCCGAGGCTCCGGCCGACTACCCGCGTATGACCCCCGGCCCCGGACACGTGCGCGCGGTGGCGCGCGACGGCGGCGCCGCTCCCGCGCGCCGGGTTGTGCGCGAGAACGGCGCGGTCCGGTCGAGGGCGGGTGGCCGGGAGCGGGTGTCGTCGGCGAGCATGACGGGCATGTCTGCCGCCCTACGCCGCCGATTCGCCCGGTTCACCGCCGCCGCCGGGCTGCTGGTCACCATCGTCGCCCTGCTGCTCGCCCCGGCCAGCCCGGCCAGCGCCCACGCGGTGCTGTCCAGCAGCAGCCCTGCCGCCTCGACCGTGGTGCCCAGCGCGCCGGCCGAGGTGGTGCTCACCTTCAGCGAGCCGGTCCGCAAGGTGCCGGACAAGATCCGGGTCATCGCGCCGGACGGGTCCCGTGCGGACCGGGGTGAGCCGACCTTCGCCGACAGCGTGGTCAACATCCCGGTCGACACCTCCGCCGGAAACGGCACACCCCGGCCCGAGCGGCGCGACCGGCATCCCCTCCTGGAACACCTACGCCCACGGCTGACCCAACTGGCTGTTTCTCGCACGTAGGAGCAC
>NZ_JBFBAO010000134.1:0-16079 GCF_040682255.1 Micromonospora sp. NPDC051296
CCGCCCTCGCCGAGTTGCACCGCGGCTACGGCGATGACGTGACGCTGCTCGACGCCGACCAGGCCCGCGCGCCGGCTCCGCGGCGGCGGAACCGCGTCCGCCGGCCCAGGCGGAACCGTGTCCGCCGGCGCACGCGGAGTCGCGTCCGCCGGCCCGCGTGGGGCCGCGCCGGCCGGACCACGCGGCGGACGCAAGTCCGACGGACGGCGCGTCGGCGCCCGAACGGTCCGAGGCGGCCGACACCGACGCGGCGCTCACCGGGCTGCGCCGGCACGCCCGGCAGCTCGTCGCCGAACTCGCCGGCCCGGTGCGCCGCCTGCGACTGCGGGCCGGGGACACCGAACTGGAGGTGGAGTGGCATCACCCCGCCGAGCCCGGAGCGGGCGGCCCGGTGGTCGCCGGACCCGCCGCCGTGGCCGGATCCGGCCACGAACCGGCCGGCGCTGCGGGCGCTGCCGCCGCCCCGCCGGTCACGCCACCGCTGCCGGTGGCCCCGGAAACCCGGACGACCGTGCGCTCGCCCATGGTCGGCACCTTCTACCGGGCCCCGGAGCCCGGCGCGGCGCCCTTCGTGGCCGTCGGTGACCTGGTCCGGCCCGGACAGATCGTCGGGATCGTCGAGGCGATGAAGCTGATGAACGAGATCACGGCCGACCGGGCCGGCCGGGTGGCCGAGGTGCTGGCGGTCGACGGCCAGCCCGTGGAGTACGACCAGCCGCTGGTCGCCCTGGACCCGACCTGAGGTGGTGGGTGATGTTCTCCAAGGTGCTGATCGCCAACCGCGGCGAGATCGCGCTGCGGGTCCTGCGGGCCTGCCGCGAGCTGGGCATCCGTACCGCCGTGGTCTACTCCACGGCGGACGCGGACTCGGCGGCGGTGCGGCTGGCCGACGAGGCCGTCCGGATCGGACCCTCGGCCAGCCGGCGCAGCTACCTCAACGCCGCCGCGGTCGTCGAGGCGGCCCGCAAGGTCGGCGCGCAGGCGGTGCATCCCGGCTACGGCTTCCTCTCCGAGGACGCCGACTTCGCCGAGATCTGCGCGGACAACGGGTTGACCTTCGTCGGCCCGCCCCCGCAGGTGATGGCCGCCCTGGCGGACAAGTCCTCGGCGCGGGCGCTGATGCGCCGGGCCGGGCTGCCGCTGCCACCGGGTGCCGTGCAGGCGGTACCGACCGCCGCCGAGGCCGCGGCGATCGCCGCCGAGGTGGGCTACCCGGTGATCGTCAAGGCGGCGGCCGGCGGTGGCGGGCGGGGAATGACCGTGGTCCGCTCCCCGGCGGAACTGCCCCGGGCGTACGCGCGCACCCGCGCTGCCGCCCAGGTCGCCTTCGGCGACGACCGGGTGTACGTCGAGCGGTACCTGACCGATGCCCGGCACGTCGAGGTGCAACTGCTCTGCGACTCGCACGGCAACGGAGTGCACCTGGGCACCCGGGACTGCTCGGTGCAGCGCCGGCACCAGAAGCTGGTCGAGGAGGCGCCCGCGCCCGCGCTGGCCCCGGCGACCCTGGACGCCATCGCGCAGGCCGCCCTGCGCGGCGCGCTCGACGTGGGCTTCACCGGCGTCGGGACGGTGGAGTTCCTGGTGGACGCCGAGGAGCGGTTCCACTTCCTGGAGATCAACTGTCGGATCCAGGTCGAGCACCCGGTCACCGAGATGGTCACCGGGATCGACCTGGTGCACGAACAGTTGCACGTCGCCGCGGGAGTGCCGCTGCGCTGGCGGCAGCAGGACATCCGGCTCAACGGGGTGGCCGTCGAGTGCCGGGTCAACGTGGAGGACCCGGACCGCGGCTTCGCCCCCACCCCCGGCCGGCTGGACCACTTCGTGCCGCCCGGCGGCCCGTTCACCCGGGTCGACACCCACGGCCACGCCGGCTACCTGGTCGGCCCGTACTACGACTCGCTGCTGGCCAAGGTCGCGGTCTGGGCCCCGGACCGGGAGCTGGCCCTGAACCGGCTGGAACGCGCTCTCGGTGAGTTCGAGATCTCCGGAGCAGGGGTGCGGACCACCATCCCGTTCGTCCGGCGGGTGCTCGACGACGCCGACTTCCGCAAGGGGCGCTACTCCACCGGCCTGGTCGACCGGCTGCTCGCCGCACCTACCCCCGTACAACCGAGGAGGAACCGATGACCGTCACCGACGACAGCTCGCTGACCGCGGAGATCACCGACATCCTGGTGACCAACTGCGGGCTGGACCCGGACGCGGCCGCCCGCGCGCCGGCCGCCTCCCTGGAGGAACTGGGGATGGACTCGCTCGCGCTGCTCGAACTCTCCGCCGTCGTCGCCGACCGGTGGCGGGTGCGCATCCCGGAGCAGGCCGCCCAGCTGAGCATCCCCGCCGTGGCCGACCTGGTCGCCCGACGCGCCGACCCCCCGGGGCACACCGATCCGATCGCGCAGGCTGATCCGATCACGCAGGCTGATCCGAGCGCGCCGGCCGATCTGCCCGGGCACACCGAGAACAGTGTGGTCATCGCCGCGCCGCTGGACCTGGTCTGGACCGTCACCAACGACGTGGCCGGCTGGCCCGAGCTGTTCACCGAGTACGCGCGGGCCGAGATCTTCGACCGGGACGGCGACACCGTCCGGTTCCGGCTCACCATGCACCCCGACGAGAACGGGGTGGCCTGGAGCTGGGTCAGCGAACGCACCGCCGACCGGGCCACCGGGCAGGTACGGGCCCGCCGGGTGGAGACCGGGCCGTTCGAGTACATGCACATCCACTGGACCTACACCGAGGAGCCCGGAGGTGTCCGGATGACCTGGGTGCAGGACTTCGCCATGAAGCCGACCGCGCCGGTGGACAACGCCGGGATGACGGAGCGGATCAACACCAACAGCGTGGTGCAGCTGGGCGTCATCAAGGACCGCATCGAGCGGCTGGCCGGCAAGGCCGGCGTACCGGCCGCGGTCGGCCCGGCCGCGACGGGAGGCGACGATGAGTGACCTGGCCCTGGTGGCCGCCCGGGACGTGCCCGCCGACCGTCGCCGCGGCGGCGAGCTGCGCGTCCTGCTCGGCCCACGTACCGTCGGTAGCACCTCCGGTTTCATGGGCGTGGCCACCATGGCGCCGGGGAAGCGGATCGCCGAGCACTACCACCCGTACAGCGAGGAGTTCCTCTACGTCGCCCGTGGCGCGATCACCGTCGACCTCGACGACGAGCCGGTGCCGCTGGCGGCCGGCGAGGCGCTGTTCGTGGCCCGCAACGTCCGGCACCGGCTGCGCAACACCGGCCACCTGCCCGCCGAGGTGGTCTTCCACCTCGGACCGCTGGCCCCCCGGCCGGAACTCGGCCACGTCGACACCGAACTGGTCGAACAGCGGGACGGGTCGTGACCGGCCGCCGCACCGTGGTCACCGGCATCGGGGTGGTCGCCCCCGGCGGCGTCACCCGGGACCGGTTCTGGAAGGGCATCACCGAGGGACGTACCGCGACCCGGCGGATCAGCTTCTTCGACCCGTCACCGTTCCGGTCCCAGATCGCCGCCGAGTGCGACTTCGACCCGGACGCCGCCGGGCTGACCCCCGCCGAGCGGCAGCGCGCCGACCGGTACGTGCAGTTCGCGCTGGCCTGCGCCGCCGAGGCGGTCGTGGACAGCGGGCTCGACCTCACCGATGCCGAGCGGGACCGGGCCGGGGTCGTGCTCGGCACCGCGGTCGGCGGCACCATGGCGCTGGAACAGGAGTACGTGACGGTCAGCGACAGCGGCCGGCGGTGGCTGGTCGAGGCGGCGCTCGGTGGCCCGTACCTCTATCAGGCGCTGGTGCCCAGCAGCCTGGCCGCCGACGTGGCCTGCCGGCACGGCCTGCACGGCCCGGCGCAGGTCGTCTCCACCGGCTGCACCTCGGGCATCGACGCCATCGGGTACGCCCATCAGCTCATCGCCGACGGCGAGGCGGACATCGTGCTCGCCGGAGCCGCCGACTCGCCGATCTCCCCGGTCACCGTCGCCTCCTTCGACGCCATCAAGGCCACCAGCCCGGACAACGACGACCCGGCGCACGCCTCCCGGCCGTTCGACGCCGACCGGCACGGCTTCGTACTGGCCGAAGGGGCGGCGGTGCTGGTGCTGGAGGAGGCCGGTCACGCCCGGCGGCGCGGCGCGCACGTCTACTGCGAGGTCGCCGGCTACGCCAGCCGCAGCAACGGCTACCACATGACCGGGTTGCGCCCCGACGGCCTGGAGATGGGTCTGGCCATCACGGACGCGCTCGGTCAGGCCCGGCTCGCGCCCGAGGACGTCTCGTACGTCAGCGCGCACGGGTCCGGCACCCGGCAGAACGACCGGCACGAGACGGCCGCGGTCAAGCGGGCGTTCGGTCCGGCCGCGTACCGGGTGCCGATCAGCTCGATCAAGTCGATGGTCGGGCACTCGCTCGGCGCCATCGGCTCCATCGAGATGGCCGCCTGCGCCCTCGCCATCGAGTACGGGGTGGTACCCCCGACCGCCAACTGGACCACCCGGGATCCGGAGTGCGATCTGGACTACGTGCCCAACGAGGCCCGGGAGGTGCCGGTGGACGTGGCGCTGTCGGTCGGCAGCGGCTTCGGCGGCTTCCAGTCGGCAATGCTGTTCCGCCGGCTGTCCCGGGAGGTGACAACGTGAGCGCCAGACGGGCGGTGGTGACCGGGATCGGGGTGGTCGCGCCCAGTGGGGTCGGGGCGGACGCGCACTGGCGTACGGTGCTGGCCGGCCGGCGCCGCACCGGCCCGATCACCCTGTTCGACGCCACCGGATACCCGACCCGGCTCGGCGGCGAGGTGGCGGACTTCGACGCGGCCCGCTACACCGACAACCGAGCCCTGGTGCAGACCGACCGCTGGACCCACCTCGGGTTCGCCGCCACCGGGCTGGCGTTGGCCGACGCCGGCCTGCCCGAGCAGGCCCCCGACCCGTACGCCTGGGCGGTGACCCTGGCCAGTTCCTCCGGCGGCAACCTGTTCGGCCAGCGGGAGCTGCAACGGCTGTGGTCGTCGCCGACCCGCACGGTCGGGGCGTACCAGTCGATTGCCTGGTTCTACGCCGCCAGCACCGGACAGCTGTCCATCCGGCACCAGGCGAAGGGCCCGTGCGGCGTGCTGGTGACCGAGTCGGCCGGCGGCCTGGACAGCCTCGCCCACGCCGTACGCACCGTGCGGCGCGGCGCCTCCGTGGTGCTCGCCGGCGCGACCGAGTGCCCGCTGAGCCCGTACGCGCTGGCCTGCCAGCTGCGCTCGGGCCTGCTCAGCGAGGTGGCCGACCCGGAGCGGGCCTACCGGCCGTTCGACGCCGCGGCCAGCGGCTACCTGCCGGCCGAGGGCGGCGCGGTCTTCGTGGTCGAGGAGCACGGGCACGCGACCGCCCGGGGCGCCCGGATCTACGGTGAGGTGACCGGCTGGGGTGCCACCCACGACGCCGTGCACACCTCGGCGGACTCGGCCGGTGACCCGCACCAGTACGCCCGCGCGATGCGCCTGGCACTGGGCCGGGCCGGGGTCGAGCCGGCGGAGGTGGACCTGGTGGTCCCCGACGCACTCGGGGTGCCCCGCTACGACCGCGCCGAGGCCACCGCGCTGCGGGCGGTCTTCGCCGGCACGGCACCGCCGGTGAGCACCCACAAGGCGTTGACCGGGCGGGCCCATCAGGGCGGCTCGGCGCTGGACGTGGCCACTGCGCTGCTCGCCTTCGCGCACGACACGCTGCCCGCGTCGGCCGGCCCGCAGCGGGTCGCCGAGGGGTGTGACCTGGATTTCCTACGCGAGCGCCGGCGCCCGCGTACCCGGCTGGCGCTGGTCTGCGCCCGGGGCTTCGACGGGTTCAACAGCGCGCTGGTACTGCGTGGGGCGGCACCGGACGAAGGGGAGCATCGATGACAGCAGTGGAGCGCGAGGAGCGAGCTTGCGAGCCCCGCAGCCGCGACCAGGGGCGGCATCGGGCCCGGGTGGTCTTCCTGGTCCGGGTGCCCACCGAGCGCACCGAGGATTTCCTGCGGGCCTACGAGGCGGTCCGGCACCTGGTCGCCGGCGGCGTGCCGGGCCACCTGGTCGACCAGGTGTGCCGCTCGTCGACCGACCCGGAGCAGTGGCTGATCACCAGCGAGTGGGCCAGCCTGGCCCACTTCGAGGCGTGGGAACGCAGCCCGGAGCACCGGGATCTGGTCCGGCCGATGCGGGATTGTTTCACCGACGCCCGGTCGCTGCGCTTCCACATCCACGCCCAGACGCCGGTCCCGGCCTGATCGTGGCGAAGGCGCACGGCTGCCGACGGACCGCGACGGCTGGTCGACCAGGCCGGCCGATCACGCATCGCTGATCGGGTGCTGACACACGGTTTCGATCCTGCCCTCCGGCGGGCCGGTCGACAATCCCGCCAGCCGCCCTTTCTCGGTTATCCATTTGCACGTAGCAATAATCGTGAGCGCTGCCGTAGGGTTCCGGCATTACTCCGAGGCACGCGACCCGCGAGTTCGGTTCGCGCCCGCATCGACGTTGGGTGGTGGACGGTGGCGCTCCGATGACCGGCCCGCTGTATTCGCTGACCGAGCCCGCGTGGCGGCCACCCGCCGACCGTCGGCCACCCGCCGCCGTCGCGGAAGCCGCGCCCTGGTCAGACCGAACGCACGGCGGCGGGGGAGAGCGCCACCTCGGCCAGGTAGACGCAGCTGCGCCCCTCGTGCGAGGAGTAGTAGCTGACCAGGAGCCGGTCGTCGTGCCAGACCAGGCCGGGGTAGCTGCAGTCGCCGCCCGAGGGTAGCGCCACCAGTTCGTGCAGCCGGCCGCGCGCCACGTCGACCGCGCAGATCGCCGTCCGCACCTCGCCGTCATGCAGGCGTACCCCGGCGACGAGTGAGCCGTCGGGCAGCCGGCGCAGCGCCGGCCCGCCCACCCGCACCCCGAGGTCGGTCCAGGTCCACTCCCGGTACGGCGGGCGGGCCCGTCCGAGTTGGGCAGTGGCCGGGTCGCCGTCCCGCCGCAGCAGGCAGGTGGCCGTGCCGTCCGGGTCGAAGACCAGCCCGGACTCGTTCGGATACCCGCCGGAGAACAGCGTCCGCACCACCGGTCGCAGGTTGAGGCCGTCCTCGCTGCGGTAGAGCCGGGCGAACCTCGGCTCCCGGGTGGCGTAGCCCACGCCGTACATCAGGTCGTCGTGCCAGGCGGCCTGCCAGATCCAGACGCCCGGTTCGCCGACCGGTCGGGGCCCGTCCCACCGGTGCCCGTCGTCGCTGAGCCAGGTGACGGTGTGGAACCGCTTCGGCGCGTTCCCGGTGGCCGCCGCGGCGAACAGTTGCAGCCGCCCGTCGGGGCGTACCACGAAGCGGGGGTCGCGCAGGTCGACGCCGGGCTGCGCGAGGAGCGCAGCGGACCGCCACTGGTCACCGTCGGTGGAGGTCAGGACCCGGAGGGCGGCCTCCTCGGAGAGGTGCGACGCACCCTCCCGGAAAGCGCAGAACCAGGTCTCCGCGTGCCGGACCAGGTCGGTGAAGGCGCTGTGCGGGGCGGTGTCGCCGATGCGGCGCAGCGCGCGCACCTCGGCGGTCGCCGGACGGCTAATCACGGGCATCGACGGTACGCGCGGCGGGCTACGCCGGTATGGCGAGCGGACGAACAGCGGACCAACGAGGCCGGGCACGAACCAACGCTGTGGCGTGACGGTATTGACGTCAGTAATCAGGCCGAGAGCCCTGGCCGGTTGCCAGGGCACTCGTTTACCTGGTATTACGCCGGGGAGATGGCTTCCGCGTAGTCGTAGAGGCTCTTGATGTCGTCATCGAAGTAGGGGCCGTCGAATTGGCCGTTGCCCGGGTTGTCACCGTGGCTCACGACGCTGTTGATGAATCCGTACCCGCTCTGGTCGTTGTATTCCTGCAGCCAGGGTCCGCCGCTGGAGCCGTAGGTCATGTTGCACCACATCCGGATCTGCTGGCCGCCGGCGTTCCAGGTGGTGCCTTGGCAGTAGTACTGGCTCTCGCCGCCGCCGAGATTGGACGGGTAGCCGAGCGCGGTTACCGAGACGCTGTAGCCCCAGTTCCAGCGCAGGCCGTGGCCACCGACCGTGTCGACGACCTTGAGTCCGTAGGCGCCGCCGTTGTACATGACAGCAATGCCCATGTCCTCGGCGTAACTGCTGCTGTTGACCCACGCGGTGCGGGTGTTGAGGCTGGACGCCACGAACGTGCCGAACGGGCGCACGCCGTTGCGGTACCGCGGGACGAACTGCCAGTTGCTGTACCACTGCCCGCCGGCGCCCTGGTGCACGCAGTGGCCCGCGGTCATCACGAGCCGCCGCTTGCCACTGGCCACCGTGCTTGCCGAGCAGGAGGCGGAGCCACCGTTGGGAGTCGTGAAGAAGACCTTGCCCACGGCCAGCGACTCGTTGAGCATCGTCCTGACGTCATCGCCGCTGGTGATGCTCGGCGCCATGGGCGCGATCGCGCCCGCCGACCCGGTGGGCTTGAACGCGGGGCTCGGCGACTCGGCGGCGCCCGCTGACCTGGCAAAGGTCAGGTCGACGGCCGATGCCATCCGCTCCGGCGTCCAGTACTCGGCGACCTCCTTGGCGATCTTCTCGTTGGTGATCGCGCGACCGTCACTGGTGCGGGCGACAGCGGAGGTGTTGCCGTTCCGATCGTTTGTCGCGGGATTTGCGTTGGCGGCAAAAGAGCCGCCCAGGACCAGCGTGATCGATAGTCCAACCATCGTGGTCCAGCGCAGGGTGGATTTCAACAGGACCTCCCGTGTCCTTGGTTTCCATCCGGGCCGTTGCAGCTTATTGATTGATGCTCACTGATCGCAATATTGGTACGAAGAGCGTTTTGACTAAAAGATGCCAGAGCCTCGACATAATCGGCGCACCATCGAGGATTCCGGCACGGTGCCTGCTGCAATTTCCAGCAGTCAAGCACCGCGATCGCCGAAAGCGTCGGCGTTCATAAATGAGAAAGCCGGCGCTCGGGAATGGCGCGGTGCGCCCGCTGCCCGCCCGGCTTACCTACTTGGGGTCGAGGACGTACACCAGGGACGCCCGGGCTGCTGTGGAGGAAGCGCCGGTGGCGACGGCCAGGAGCGCGGCTCGCCAGGCTGCGGCCAGTATGTCCGCGGTGGGTGCCTTGTGCTTTGTCAGCAGCGGTCGCAGTGCGGTGGCGACCGGGTCGTCGCGTTCCACCGGCGGCTGCTCACCAAGGATCCGGCACACGGTGAACCGGACGGCGGCGTCGAAGGCCACCAGGAGCGCGGCGCGCACCGCGGGGTGCCCGTTGCTGCCGACCGCGGCGGCGGCTCCTTCCATGCGTTCGACGATCCGCTTCTCCATGTCTTCGCGGACGGTCAGGTAGAGGCCGAGCTTCGAGCCGAAGTGGTGGTACAGCGCGCCAGTGGTGACGCTCGCCTTGCTGGCCAGGTCGACGACGTTGACGGCTTCGTAGCCGGTGAGTTCGAACTGGTGGATGGCCGCCTCGATGAGCCGGGCCTTGGCCGAGCCCGGGACCGGGACCCATTCGCGCATGGGGCAAGCATAACTGGTTGACGTCGGGCCATAACCGGTTTACGGTCGGCTGCATGAAACTGACATTTCTGTACCAGCCGGTGAAGGACCTCAAGGAGTCGGTCGCCTTCTACCGCGACACGCTCGGGTTCGACGAGTCCTGGCGGGAGGGCGAGTCGACCGTCGCGTTCAAGATCCCGGGTACGGAGGTCGAGCTGATGCTCGATGTGCCACCGGACACCGGGCCGCGGTGGGGAGCCGGCGGTTTCTACGCCGTCGACAACGTGGACGCGTTCCGGCAGTCGCATCCGGAGCTCGACTGGCAGGGCGAGATCGAGATGCCGGGTGGCAAGGGTGCGACCTTCCTGGACCCGACCGGCAACCCGGTCCACCTGTTCGACCAGAGCACCGCCGGACCCGAATAGCGGTAGCCGTCACCGGCCTTGGGAACGGTCAGGCGTCGGGCGGTGCCGTCTCGGCCCGGTACGTGGCGGCGAGCCGCTTCGGGGCGCGGGCGTACCAGGCCTCCTCCACCAGCTCGCCCAGCTCGGCCACGTCGACCCGGTCCAGCCGGACCAGCACGGCGGGGTAGGCGTCGAAGTGCGGCGTGGTGAAGAAGACGGCCGGGTCGTCGGCGAGCAGCGCCTCCTTCACACCCAGGTCGGCCACCCGGACGCCGAGGATCGGGCCGTCCGGCGCGGCGGAACCAAGGTCGTCGAGTTCCTTGCGACGCAACGGGCGTTCCCAGACGAACGGCTTGTCCCGGACCCGCCACGCGGCCACTCCCTCGTAGGAGGGCCGCTCGCTGGTCTCCGGCAGGCTGAGCGCGATCCGACGCACGTCGTCCCAACTGGCCATCGCCCGACGATACGTCAGGTAACCCGGTTGGCGAGTCCCGCCACGGCCGATCGGCACTGGCGCGACGCTGTGCGCTCGGCGATGGTGGACGCCATGGAGATCACCCCGAGTCCACCACCGGTCTGCCTGGCCGACTTCGCCGAGCTGGCCCGATCGGTGCTGCCGCCGCAGGTCTGGGACTACGTGGACGGTGGCAGCGGCACCGAGGTCACCCTCGCCGGGAACCGGACCGCGCTCGACCGGGTCGGCGTGCTGCCCCGGGTGCTGACCGGGGTGGCCACGCCACGTCTGCGTACCCGACTGCTCGGACGCGAGTACGCGATGCCGGTGGGCGTGGCGCCGATGGCGTACCAACGGTTGGTGCACCCCGACGGTGAGGTGGCGCTGGCCGCCGCGGCCCGGGCCGCCGAGGTGCCGTACCTGGCCAGCATCCTGGGCAGCACGCCGATCGAGCAGGTCACCGCCACCGGTGCCGAGGTCTGGTTCCAGCTGTACTGGCTGCGCGACCGGGGTCTGGTGACGGATGTGCTGGCCCGGGCCCGCGACGCCGGTTGCCGGGCGCTGGTGGTCACCGTGGACGTGCCGGTGCTCGGCCGGCGTTTCCGGGACCTGCGCAACGCCTTCCGGTTGCCGCCGGAGCTGGTCGCGGCGAACCTGCCCGGCGGTCGGGACGACCTGGCCCACGGCGGTACGCCGGGCGTCAACCCGGTCGCCGTGGACAGCGGCGCGGCCTTCGCGCCGGCGTTGCGCTGGGCGGATCTGCGCTGGCTGGGCGAGCACTGCGAACTGCCCCTGGTGGTCAAGGGCGTCCTCGACCCGGCCGACGCGGTGCGGGCGGTCGACGCCGGCGCGCGGGCCGTGGTGGTGTCCAACCACGGTGGGCGGCAGCTCGACGGTGCCCCGGCCAGCGCCACCATGCTGCCCGAGGTGGTCGCGGCCGTCGGTGACCGCGGCGAGGTGCTGCTGGACAGCGGGATCCGGGGCGGTGGCGACGTGCTGCGCGCGTTGGCCCTCGGTGCCGACGGGGCGCTGGTCGGCCGGCCGATGCTCTGGGCGCTGGCGGCCGGCGGGCAGGCGGGCGCGGGCACCGCGCTGGCGTTGTTGGCCGACGAGCTGCGCGACGCGCTGGCCCTCGCCGGCTGCGCCGACCCGGCCGCCGCCCGCGAGCTGCGCACCGTGCCGATGGGCTGAGCGGCGCGCGGGCGAGGCGACCCACCGCGTTCACCGGTTTGCAACCTGTGACCGCCGCCGTGTCGCGGTCCTGGGTGGACGGTCATAATGGCGGCATGATTGCCTGGGAGTACGCCCTGCTGGTCCGCCGCTACCAGGGACAGGGCCGCAATTTCCATGTTTCGTTCGTCTGGTACGGACCCGACGGGTCACGCAAGGACATCACGGCGTACGGCGACACCGCCGTGGCGCACCTCAACCGGTACGGCCGGGAAGGCTGGGAACTGGTCTCGGCCGCCGAGGACGTGAACAACGTGCAGGGCAGCACCGAGGTGCACCGCTACCACCTCAAGCGCCCGCTCAACTGAGCCCGCCATCGTCCCGAACGCGGGGTCCCCACCCGCGTCAGCGGTCGGGGACCCCGGACACGGCGGTGGTCAGCCCAGGTCGACGCTCGGGTAGAGCGGGAAGCCGGCGAGCAGCTCGCTGGCCTGGTGGCTGATCTTGTCCGCGAGGGCCGGGTCGAGCACGTACTTGGCCTTGGAGGCCGTGCCGTCCGGGTTCGCGCCCGCGGTGGTCTGGCTGAGCACGGTGTGGATCAGCTCGGCGGTGGTGTCCATCTCCGCCGAGCCGAGGCCCCGGGTGGTCAGCGCGGGCGTGCCGATCCGGATCCCGGAGGTGTACCAGGCACCGTTCGCGTCCTGCGGCACAGCGTTGCGGTTGGTGACGATGCCCGAGTCCAGCAGCGCCTGCTCGGCCTGCCGGCCGGTCAGCCCGTAGCCGGTGACGTCGATGAGCACCAGGTGGTTGTCGGTGCCGCCGGTGACCAGCGTGGCGCCCCGGCGCAGCAGCCCCTCGGCCAGCGCCTGGGCGTTGTCGACGATGCGCCCGGCGTAGTCGGCGAAGTCGGGGCGGCGGGCCTCGGCGAGGGCCACCGCCTTGGCGGCCATCACGTGCGGCAGCGGCCCGCCGAGCACCATCGGGCAGCCCCGGTCCACCTGGTCGGCCAGCTCCGGGCCGCACAGCACCATGCCGCCGCGCGGGCCGCGCAGCGACTTGTGGGTGGTGGTGGTGACGATGTGCGCGTGCGGCACCGGGTCGAAGTCGCCGGTGAAGACCTTGCCGGCGACCAGGCCGGCGAAGTGGGCCATGTCCACCATGAAGGTGGCGCCGACCGAGTCGGCGATCTCCCGCATGATCCGGAAGTTGACCTTCCGCGGGTACGCCGAGTAGCCGGCGACCAGCACCAGCGGCCGGAACTCGCGGGCCGCCTCGGCGACCTTGTCGTAGTCGACCAGCCCGGTGGCCGGGTCGGTGCCGTAGCTGCGCTGGTCGAACATCTTGCCGGAGATGTTCGGCCGGAAACCGTGGGTGAGGTGCCCACCGGCGTCCAGCGACATGCCGAGCATCCGCTGGTCGCCCAGCTCCCGGCGGAGCGCGAACCAGTCCGCCTCGGTCAGGTCGTTGACGTGCCGGGCCTGGGCCCGCTTCAGCGCGGGGGACTCCACCCGGTCGGCCAGGATCGCCCAGAACGCCACCAGGTTGGCGTCGATGCCCGAGTGCGGCTGCACGTACGCGTGCGCCGCGCCGAACAGCTCCCGGGCGTGCTCGGCGGCGAGCGCCTCGACGGTGTCGACGTTCTGGCAGCCGGCGTAGAACCGGCGGCCGACGGTGCCCTCGGCGTACTTGTCGCTGAGCCAGTTGCCCATGGCCAGCAGGGTGGCCGGCGAGGCGTAGTTCTCGCTGGCGATCAGCTTGAGCGACTCGCGCTGGTCGGCCAGCTCGGCCCCGATCGCGTCGGCGACCCGCGGCTCGACGGCGCGGATGACCTCCAGCGCGCTGCGGAAGGCGGTGGACTCGGCGTTCGGCGACATGCGACCTCCTGATGACGTGCGGAAGGCCCAGGCGCTCGGCGTGCGTCCTCGTGACGGGGCCGCTTCCCGATGGTGCTCCATCCCCACGCGCCAGTCACGGCCCCCGCCGATCCTACCGGGTCCGGTGTCCGCCGCCCCGGGCACCGGCCGGTACGCGCCTCTCGCCAGCGCCCCGCGGCCCGCCTACGATCGGCGCATGGCGGGCCACGGCGGGGGAAATCTGCTCGCGATCAGCGACCTGCACGTGGGGCACCCGGCCAACCGGGCGGTCGTGACTGGGCTGCGGCCGGAGTCCCCGGACGACTGGCTGCTGGTCGCCGGCGACGTCGGCGACACCGTGGCCGACATCGAATGGGCCCTGACCCTGCTGCGGCATCGCTTCGGCACCGTGGTGTGGGCACCCGGCAACCACGAGCTGTGGACCCCGCCGTCGGACCCGGTCCGGCTGCGCGGCGTGGACCGCTACCAGCACCTGGTCGAGCTGTGCCGCCGCCTCGGCGTGCTGACGCCGGAGGATCCTTATCCGGTCTGGCAGGGGCCGGACGGGCCGGTGCGGGTGGCGCCACTGTTCCTGCTCTACGACCACAGCTGGCGGCCGGAGGGGTTGGACACCCCCGAGGCGGCGCTCGCCGAGGCGTACCGCACCGGGATCGTCTGCACCGACGAGTTCCTGCTGCACCCCGACCCTTACCCGAGCCGGTCGGCGTGGTGCGCGCAGCGGGTCGCCGAGACCGGGCGGCGCCTCGCCGAGGTCGACGACGACCTGCCGTCCGTGCTGGTCAACCACTGGCCGTTGGTGCGGGAACCGACCCGGATCCTGCGTTACCCGATCTTCGCCCAGTGGTGCGGCACGGAGGCGACGGCCGACTGGCACCGGCGCTTCCGGGCCACCGCGGTGGTCTACGGCCACCTGCACATACCCCGCACCACCTGGCACGACGGGGTGCGCTTCGAGGAGGTGTCGGTGGGTTACCCGCGGGAGTGGCGGCCCCGACCAGTGCCGCCCGCCTGGCGTCGGATCCTGCCGGCCGGCTGAGGCCGGCGGAGGGTGGGGCCGGCGTCGGACGGCCGGACCCCACCGGTGGCGGTTACTTCACCGCGTTGTACGCGTTGACCATGCCCGCGCCGTAGAAGCCGTTACGTGCCCCACCCGCGCAGGTGGCGGTGTAGTCGGCTCCGGTCGGGATCAGCGGGACCGGGTCGTACACACCCGCCGGGCAGGGCTGGGAGACGGCGGTGCGGGCCAGGAACGAGGCCAGCTGCCCCGGCTGCATGCCCGGGTGAGCGGACAGGGCCAGCGCCGCGACGCCGGCGGCGTGCGGGCCGGACATCGAGGTGCCCTGCTTCCAGCCCCAACCGTTGGTCCGGGTCACGGTGTTGAAGGTGGTCGACAGGATCGCGTCGGCGGTCGTCGAGGTCGCGCCGCGGGTCCGGATCCGGCTGTCACCGCCCGGCGCCGTGACGTCGACGACGCCCTGACCGTACGACGAGTAGTAGCTCTTCTCCCCGGTCGGCCCGACCGCCGAGACGGTCACCACGCCCGGTGCCTCGGCCGGCAACACCACGCAGGCACCGTTGACGTCGCGTACCTCCGGGGTGCCGTTGTTCGGGCTGCCGGAGTCGACGAACTTGTGCGCCAGGTCGAAGTTGGCGTTGCCGGCGCTGGCGACGGTGAGCACGCCCTTGTTCTGCGAGTAGCGGATCGCCCGCTGCACGGCCTGCCACACCGGGCGCTGGCGCGCGTCGTTGCGGCAGTTCAGCTGCCAGGGGTCGATGTAGTAGCTGTTGTTGGTCAGCTGCATCCCGCGCTCGGCGGCCCACATGAAGCCGCAGACCGCCGCCTCCGGGTAGATATAGCCCTCGTTGTCGACGACCTTGACCGCGGCGACCTTGACCCCCGGCGCCACCCCGGTGACGCCGATGCCGTTGAGGGCGGCGGCGATGGTGCCGGCCACGTGGGTGCCGTGGTCGGAGATGGTCGGGTTCCACGCCGCCTCGGTGGTGTCGACGACCCCACCGAGGCACGAGGCGCTCTTGTCCCGGGCGATCTGGGTCGCCAGGTCGGGGTGGCTGCTGGAGATGCCGCTGTCCAGCACGCCCACCACGACGTCGGGGCTGCCGGTGGTGACCGCGTGCGCCCGCGGCAGGTCGATCATCGGCAGGTCCCACTGCTGGCCGTACAACGGCTCGGTCGTCGGGTCGCCGGTGGCCTCGGCGATCTCGGCCGCGGTCAGCTCGATCGTGTCGCCCTCGTTGAGGGCGGTGCCCAGGCCGGCGGTCGACGCCACCGACTCGACACCCGCGCCCGCCACGTCGGTGACGAAGGTGGGGTTGGCCGAGCGGACGACGAGCACGCCGATCTGGTGGTAGTTGGCCACCACGGTGCCGTCGGCGGCGGCGATCCGGGCCACCGCCCGGTCGGCCTTGCCCCCCTGCGGGGCGAGCACCAGGAAGGTGCTTTCCGGGCCGGTGGCCGACGCGGTGGCCGGGGACCCGGCGACGGACGCGAGGCCGGCGCCGAGCGCCACGACGGACGCCGCGGCGAGTGTCTTGCGACGGAGGTTCTTCACACAGACTCCCAGGGGGCTGTCACCGTCGGGCGGCGTCACCCCTCGTGGAGGCGGCCCGGCGGTGGCGGGCAGGATGCCCGCCCTGCCCACTCCAGCGCTCCGGCCGGATGTGTTGTTACATCCCCGGTGTCATATTTCGT
>NZ_JBFBAO010000135.1:0-16030 GCF_040682255.1 Micromonospora sp. NPDC051296
GGCCCATCCGCCGTATCTGCCTCGACCTGTCCCACACCGACCCCGACCAGCACTGCGTGTACTGCGCGCCCGACACCCAGGCCGGCGACATCATCGCCGCCGCCCTGCGCCAGCACGCCGAGATCGCCGCCGAAGACGCCGAAGCGTGGGGGTGGGCCGCATGAGCCACCAACTGTGGTCCTGGCTCCTGATGGCGGTCGGTGTCACCGGCCTCTACCTCGCCGGAAAGCGCTCGTGGACCGGCTGGGCGGTCGGCCTCGCCGCTCAAGGGCTGTGGCTGGCGTACTCGATCGCCACCGGGCAGTGGGGCTTCCTCGTCTCCTGCTTCGTCTACGGCGCGATCTACCTGCGCAACCTGCGCGCCTGGCTCCGCCCTGCCCCGCCCGTCACCGCTGAGCCGGAGGTGACCTCATGCGCCGGATCCTGAACGCCGAACGCCTGGAAGGCGTCGCCCTGGTCCTCATCCTCCTGGCCGTGGGCGGCATGGCTGGTGCCGCGTCGTTCACCCACGTCAAGGACTGGACGATGATCCACGCCCCCGCTGGCACCGGAGAGTGGTTCGGCTGGTCCAACGCCGTCATCTCCGAACTGATGCCGGCCGCCGCGCTGCTGGTCATCCGCCGTCGTCGTCGCAGCGACCCGCACGCCTCCGTGGCCTACCCCCTGGTCCTACTCGTCGCCGCCGTCGCGCTGTCCCTGGCCGCGCAGATCGCGGTAGCCAACGACAGCTTCTCCTCCCGGCTGCTCTCGTCGGTGCCAGCGCTGGCGTTCCTCGCCCTGTCCAAACTCGTCCTCACCGGCACTCCCAAAACGGCAACCACCCCGGCCCGCGCCGAGGAACCCGCCGACGAACCGGCCGAGATGACGTCCGCTGACCTGCCGACCGACCCGGCTCCCGTCGTCATCCCGACCCCGGCCCCGTCAAGCCCCATGCGGTCGGCGCTGGTGTCGTCCGTCGTCCAGACCCGCCGCAACGGCCACGTCTTCACCTCGGAGGTCACCCGATGAGCCGCACCCAACTCGCCCGCTTCCACAGCCAACCCACCGTGCTGGCCCGGCGGATCGTTGGCACTCCGGCGGAGGTCGCCGCGACGGTCGCTCTGGTCCGTGACTCCGGCCGGCTGCTGTCCATGACCACCCCGCAGCAAAACCCCGGCAGTGATCGGGTGACGGTCACGGTCCGGTTCCTCGACACCCCGACCGCAGCCCCGCCGGTGGTGCGTCGACTGCGGCGCGGGCACATCATCGCCGCCGCGACCATCCCCGGCATCACCGCCGTGGCCGGCATCGGCTACGCCGCCGTCCAGCTCACCCAGGCGGTCCGCTCGGCGGCTCCGCTGATTGCGGGTGTGGTCCTGGTCCTGGTCGTGCTGGCCATCCTGCTCCGTTCCCGCAAGACGGGCTGCGTGGGGCTGCACTGCTCCGGCTGCAACCACTGACCGCCATGACCGCCCGGTGGCCCACCTACTGCGCCCGCTGCCGCGGGTGGGCTACCGCGCTCATCGAAGCCGGCCAACCCGGCACCGGCCGATACCGCGCCGAAGTCGCCTGCGCCCGGCATCAGGCCGCGGCAACCCGGTGGGCCTCCCACGTTGGACCCACCCGAACCACACCGATCGGCAACACCCAACCCGCCCTGTTCGAGATTCCGGAGGTGACCCGTTGACCGCCCCGACCTTGCCCGGCCTCACCCCCAACACCCCGGCTCCGGCCGACATCCCCACCTCGCCGCCGGCGGCAGGGTCGCGTGCCGCCCGCCTCGCCATGCCCATGTCCCGGCAGATCGTGAAGGAGATGGCCGCTGAATACGGCGTCTGCCTGCGGCCGGTGACCCTGCGCCGTACCGACCTCCACACCGGCCTGACCGAAGTCATTGACCTGCCCTGCGGGACCACGCGGGAAGACAAGTGCTCGCCGTGCGCGAAGCGTGCCCTCCGGCTACGGCAAACCCAGATCCGCGAAGGATGGCACCGCACCGACGAACCCAACCCCCTCGGCCCCCACCCCGCCAGCAACGCCCAACGAGAACTCATCCTGCTCCGCGCTCACCTCGAATTCGCCCGCGAGGAAGCCCAACGGTCCGCGCAGTTCGACCAGATACCGACCATCGACCAGGCCATCGCGGAGGTAGAGGAAGCCGCCACCGCCGAAGGACTCCGCGGGCAGATCGCACCCGGCCACGACGGGGAAGGACTCGGCCTCGGCCTCGGTGGGCGCCGCAAACGGTCGACACGCCGCCGGCAGGACGCCCCGGACCTGCCCCGCCAGAAGGTTGAGCCGCGCACCCTCGGCCGCGTCTACACCGCCCCGGACGGCACCCAACACCAGCCGTCCATGTGGCTATCCCTCACCCTCGATTCCTACGGCCGAGTTCTGCCCGATGGGACACCCGTCGACCCCGGCTCGTACGACTACCGGCGGGCAGCGTGGGATGCGGTCCACTTCCCGCGGCTGCTCGATCGGTTCTGGCAGAACCTGCGGCGCTGCGTCGGCTGGAACGTCCAGTACGCCGGGTGCGTCGAGCCGCAACGGCGTCTCGCCCCGCACGCGCACTTCGCCATCCGGGGCACCATCTCCCGGGCGATGCTGCGGCAGGTCGCCGCGGCCACCTATCACCAAGTCTGGTGGCCACCCGCCGACGAACCGGTGTACTCCCTCGACCGGCCCCCCGTCTGGGACGGCGACCACGCCGCATGGGTGGATCCCGACACGAACGAGGCGCTGCCGTCGTGGGCTGACGCCCTGGACGACATCGACACCGACCCCACCGCCGAACCCGCCCACATCGTCCGCTTCGGCACCCAAGTCCACGCGGAGGGCGTCACCCCCGGCACGGTCCACGCCAACCGGACGATCGGCTACATCACGAAGTACATCACCAAGTCAGCCGCGGACTGCCACAAGACCAGCAGCGACCGGCAACGCGACCACCTCGACCGGCTGTGGGAACAACTCCGAGTCACGCCATGCAACGAACGGTGCGCGAACTGGCTGCTCTACGGCATCCAACCGAAGAAGGCCCACGGCCGGCTACAAGCGGGCCGCTGCAAGGGCAAAGTCCACCAACGCGCCACCCTCGGCATCGGCGGACGACGCATCCTCGTCTCCCGCGACTGGTCCGGCAAAACCCTCGCCGACCACCGCGCCGACGCCCGCGCCTGGGTCCGCAACCTCCTCGGCGTCACCACCGGAGCCAACGACGCCGACCCCGCAGGCCCGGACGACCCACCCGCCTACGCCTGGGAACTCGCCCGACCCGACGACCCCGACATCCCGCCCCTGCAACACCGACTCCTGCGCGCCCTGTCCCAACGCGCCCAATGGAAGGCCGCACTACTGGCGGCACGCGACAAAGCCACGCAAGGCAGCTCGCCCCCTGCCCTGCCCGCCTCAACCCGTCAGGAGGACCGATGACAGCCCCGACGATGGAACGGCTCTGGACGGTTCAGGAGGTATCGGCGTTCCTGGGTGTCCCGGTCGGCACGCTCTACCAGTGGCGCTACCGCCGGACGGGTCCTCGCGCGTGCCGGGTCGGCCGTCACCTCCGGTACCGCCCGGCGGACGTGCGGTCCTGGCTCGAAGGGCAGGCAGGTTGAAATGCCGGTTGATGACCTCTGGTATCTCAGCAAGCGCGATTCGGACGGCAAGCGTCTACCGTCCCGCCGGCACGGGCAGGGCAAGCGGTGGCGAGTCCGGTTCACTGACGCTGCCGGAGATTCGCGTACCCGGTTCTTCGAGCGAAAGACCGATGCGGAAGCCTTCGATGCCCGCGCCCGTGCCGGTGTGGCCGAGGAGAGCAAGGTCCAGCAGTCCGAACGGCATCTGACGCTCCGGGAGTACGGAAATCGGTGGCGGCTCTCCCGCGAGGTTGGTTGGGCACTGGAGACCCGTAAGCGGATCGAGTCGAACCTTCGCTGTCACCTCTACCCAGCGTTCGGTGATCGGCCGCTGCGGGCCATCAACCTGACCTCCGTGTTGGAGTGGCTGACTCGACGTCTGACCGAGGGCACGCCGTCTACGTCGCTCAAGCTGTACTTCGAGCTGCTCGACACAGTGCTCAGTGCCGCAGTCACCGACAAAATCATCCCGGACAACCCCTGCGACGGGGTCAAGCTCTCCCAGGTACTCCGGGGCTACTCCCGGACGCCCAAGTGGATCCCTACCGAGGTTGAGGTCCTGGCGCTACTCGACGCGGTGCCGGCTCGCTACCGGGCGGCAATCTGGCTCGGCGCTGGTCAGGGCTGCCGGTTGGGTGAAACGCTGGGTATGGAAGACGGTCCGCGCTGTGTCGACCAGGAGCGCAGCGAGCTGCACGTCATCCAGCAGCTCCGGTATGCGCCTCGCCATCATGACGGCTTCTACCTCAGCGAACCCAAGGCCGGCTCGTCCGGAACTCTTGACCTGGATCCGGTCGTCGGCCAGGTCCTCGCCGAGCACGTCCGGCAGTTCCCTCCTGTCCCGGTCGAGCTGGTCGACATCACCGCGGGCGACCCGGTCCGCCGGTCGGTGCCGCTGCTGTTCACCACGACGCGCGGGAACCCGTTCACCGACCGGACCTGGTCCCGGGAGTGGGCCGACTGGCGTGACGCCGCCGGCTGGCCAAAGGAGCACGGCACCTTCCACGCCCTGCGGCACTTCTTCGCCACGACGCTGATCACCAACCACGCCGAACCGCAGGAAGTTCAGCGGATGCTCCGGCACAAGACGCTGCGCATCACGCTGGAGACGTACGTCCATTGGTGGCCGAAGCGGGACCGGTCTCGCGGCATCGTCGGGAGCGTCCTGCGGTCGGCGCTTGCCAAGCAAGATCACTACTGATCTGTACTGACGTTGTACTAGTCGATCAAGTAAGCGGCGAAACCGCAGGTGAGGGAAGGTTTAAGTGGAGCCCAGGGGACTCGAACCCCTAACCCCTGCCTTGCAAAGGCAGTGCTCTGCCAGTTGAGCTAGGGCCCCGTGAGCGGACAGTGCCGCCTGGTGGTCGGAACGGACGTGGTCAGCGCAGGTCCGGCGAGGTGGTCGCCTCGTGCCAGAGGGCGCGTTCGTCGTTCGCTTCCTTGATCTTCTTGGCCACCACGGCGGCCACACCGACAACGCCGACCAGGATCAACAGCTTCTTGAACATCGGGGCTACCCCTCACGCTCGACGTGCCGTCGGACCATGTGCGGTGGGGCTAGCTGGAATCGAACCAGCGACCTCAGAGTTATCAGCTCTGCGCTCTAACCGACTGAGCTATAGCCCCGCGTAGCGACGAGCAAGGTTAACCCATCCGCCCACGCCGCCCCAAATCGGGGTCATGCCCGGAAGCGCCGCCTACACCGTCGCCCCTGAACCTACCGGAGAGCCGGCGGAGGCTCATCCAGATAAAGGTCCATGGCGAAAGACGGAAGCCGGGCCAACCGCGCAAGCGGCCGGCCCGGCTTCGGTGTCGGGTCAGTCGCGCTCGGCGAGGGTCAGCTCGATGCCACCCACCAGGTCGGCGCAAACGTTGTACACGAACGCCCCGAGCGTGGCGAGCGCAGTGAACAGCACGACGTTGACCGCACCGATCAGCATCGAACTGAAGATCACGCCCTTCGCGGTGATCTGGAAGCCGCTGGTGCTCTGCCCACCACCGGCGTTGACCAGGTCGCTCAGGCTGTCGTTCACGCTGGTGAACACGCCCATCGCGTCCAGCGCCAGGTACAGCACCGAGGTCGCGACGACGATGACGATGAACAGCACCACCGACACGGCGAACGCGAACTTCATCACGGACCAGGGGTCGATCCGCTTGAGGTTCAGCCGGGCCCGGCGCGGTCCGCGCGAGGCGGCCGAGCTGACCGAGGTGCGCGCGGCGCGTACCGCCTCGCCCACCCGCGCGGCGCCCACGGCGGCCGTGCCGATGCCCGGAGGCAGCCCGCCGCCGTTCGCCGGGCGGCCCGCGCCCAGCGGCCGGGTCGCGTCCGGCTTCGCACCGAGCCCGGTCACCCGCGGCTGGGTGCCGGTCGCGCCGGTGCTGGATGTCGGCAGCACGCCGGTGGTACCCGCCGCCGACTGGCCCGGTCGAGTGCCGATCGGCTGGGGGGCCGACGGCTTGCCGGCGGTGGCTGTGGCTGTGCTACCCGCCGGACTGGGGGCCTCGGCACCGGCCTTTTCCTCGGCGGTGGTGGCCTCTTGGCCGTCGGCGGGCATGTCCGGCGGCGGGGCCATTCCGGGAGCCCGGGTGAACTTCGGGGCAGGCGCGTCGGCGGGAACCGTGGCCCGGCCCACGGCCGCGCGGCCGGTCGTTGGCGTGCCGCTCTGCGCGGCCTCCTCGTCGACCGGGTTGGCCGAGGTCCCCGCGTTCCCCGACTTCGCCTGTGTCTCCGTCATTCAACTAGTCCTGTTCGTCAGGCTCGTCGGCATTGCGAGCAATCGCCACGATAGTCACGCCGTCCGGAAGGTCCATCAGCTTGACCCCCATTGTGTTCCGGTCACGCGTACGGCGTACAGGCTTCACCGGAGTCCGGATGACGCCACCGTTACTGGTGATAGCGAACAGCTCGTCGTCCGGGTCGATCACCACCGCACCGACCAGACCACCGCGGCGCTCGGTGATCTTCGCAGTCAGCACACCCTTACCTCCCCGGCCCTGGACCGGGTATTCCTCGATCGGGGTACGTTTCGCGTATCCCCCGTTCGTGGCCACCAGAACGTCCAGACCCTCCCGGACAACCTCCATGGCCAGCAGCTCGTCATCCTCGCTGAAGCGCATCCCGATCACCCCCGAGGTCGCCCGGCCCATTGGCCGAAGCGCCTCGTCGGTGGCGTTGAACCGAATCGCCTGGGCGTTCTTGGAAACCAGCAGCAGGTCGTCGGCGGGGCCGGCGAGCGCAGCACCGACCAGCTCGTCCTCATCGCGCAGGTTGATCGCGATGATGCCGCCGGACCGGTTGGAGTCGAACTCCTCAAGCCGCGTCTTCTTCACCAGGCCGTTCTTCGTCGCCAGGACCAGGTAGGGAGCCACCTGGTAGTTCGGGATCTCGATGATCTGCGCGATCTGCTCGTCCGGTTGGAAAGCGAGCAGATTGGCCACGTGCTGGCCCTTGGCCACCCTACTGGCCTCAGGAAGCTCGTACGCCTTGGCCCGGTACACCCGCCCCTTATTGGTGAAGAAAAGGATCCAGTCGTGCGTCGAGCAGACGAAGAAGTGGCTGACGATGTCGTCCTGCCGCAGCGTGGCGCCGCTGACACCCTTACCGCCACGCCGCTGCGAGCGGTAGAGGTCGGCCTTCGTCCGCTTGGCGTACCCGGTGCGGGTGATGGTGACGACCACGTCCTCCCGGGCAATGAGATCCTCCATCGAGACCTCGCCATCGAACGGGACGATCTTCGTGCGCCGGTCGTCGCCCCACTTGGCGACGATCTCGCCCAGCTCCTCCGAGACGATCCGGCGCTGCCGTTCCGGCTTGGCCAGGATGTCCTTCAGGTCGGCGATCTCCAACTCCAGCTTGGCCAGGTCGTCGAGGATCCGCTGCCGCTCCAGCGCGGCGAGCCGGCGCAGCTGCATGTCCAGGATCGCGGTGGCCTGGATCTCGTCGATCTCCAGCAGCCGGATCAGGCCCTGTCGGGCGTCCTCAACCGTGGGCGAACGCCGGATCAGGGCGATCACCTCGTCCAGCGCGTCCAACGCCTTGGACAGACCGCGCAGGATGTGCGCCCGCTCCTCCGCCTTGCGCAGCCGGAACGCCGTCCGCCGCCGAATCACCTCGATCTGGTGCTCGACGTAGTAGCGGATGAACTGCGCCAGGTTCAGCGTGCGCGGCACCCCGTCGACCAGGGCCAGCATGTTCGCGCCGAAGGTCTCCTGGAGCTGGGTGTGCTTGTAGAGGTTGTTCAGCACCACCTTGGCGACCGCGTCGCGCTTGAGCACGAGCACGATCCGCATACCCGTACGCCCGGAGGACTCGTCGCGGATGTCGGCGATGCCGCCGAGCTTGCCCTCCTTGATCAGCTCAGCGATCCGCTCGGCCAGGTTGTCCGGGTTGACCTGGTACGGCAGCTCGCTGACCACCAGGGCCGGGCGGCCGCGCTTGTCCTCCTCGACCTCGACCACCGCGCGCATCCGGATCGAGCCGCGCCCGGTGCGGTACGCGTCCTGGATACCGGCCTGGCCGACGATCAGACCGTGGGTCGGGAAGTCGGGGCCCTTGACGATCTCCAGCAGCGCTTCGAGGGTGGTGGCCTCGTCCGCCTCCGGGTGCTCCAGGCACCACTGCACCGCCGCGCCGATCTCCCGCAGGTTGTGCGGCGGGATCTTGGTGGCCATGCCGACCGCGATGCCCTCGGAGCCGTTGATCAGCAGGTTCGGGATCCGCGACGGCAGGATGGTGGGCTCCTTGGCCCGGCCGTCGTAGTTGTCCTGCAGGTCGACGGTGTCCTCGTCGATGTCCCGCAGCATCTCCATCGCCAGCGGGTCGAGCTTGCATTCGGTGTACCTCATGGCGGCAGCCGGATCGTTTCCGGGCGAGCCGAAGTTGCCGTTGCCGTCGACCAGCGGGTAGCGCAGCGACCAGGGCTGGGCCATCCGGACCAGCGCGTCGTAGATGGCCGAGTCGCCGTGCGGGTGGAACTGGCCCATCACGTCGCCGACCACGCGGGAGCACTTCACGTAGCCGCGGTCCGGCCGGTACCCCGAGTCGAACATGGCGTAGAGGATCTTGCGGTGGACCGGCTTGAGCCCGTCCCGGACGTCCGGCAGGGCCCGCCCGACGATGACGCTCATCGCGTAGTCGAGGTAGGAGCGCTGCATCTCCACCTCGAGCCCGACCGGCTCGATCCGGTCGTGCGAGACGACGGCGGCCTGTGCCTCAGGTACCTCGGGCTCGTTCGGTGTGGACTCGGGGGAATCGGTCACTGTTAACCCTTATCAGACTGAGAGTCGTTTTCGTGCTGTGGATAACGGCTGTGGATACCGGCCAAGCTGTGGATAACTCTGTGGATCGGCAGCCGGGTCGGGTCAGTCACCGGCCCGGCTGCCCATTCCGTCAGATGTCCAGGAACCGGACGTCCTTGGCGTTGCGCTGAATGAACGAGCGGCGGGCCTCGACGTCCTCACCCATCAGCACGCTGAACAACTCGTCGGCGGTTGCCGCGTCGTCCAGGGTGACCTGACGCAGCGTACGCGTGGCCGGGTTCATCGTGGTCTCCCACAGCTCGGGGTAGTTCATTTCACCGAGACCCTTGAACCGCTGGATGTCGTCCGGCCTGGCGTTCGGCTTCTTCTGCTGACGCAGCGCGATCAGCCCGTCCCGCTCCCGATCGGAGTACGCGTACTGCGCGTCGTCGCCCTTCTTGTTCCACTTGATCTTGTAGAGCGGCGGGGCGGCGAGGTAGACATGCCCCAACTCGACCAGCGGGCGCATGAAGCGGAACAGCAGGGTGAGCAGCAGCGTCTGGATGTGCTGGCCGTCCACGTCGGCGTCGGCCATCAGCACGACCTTGTGGTAGCGCAGCTTCTCCATGTCGAAGTCGTCGTGGATGCCGGTGCCGAGCGCGGTGATCAGCGCCTGAACCTCGTTGTTCTTCAGCACCCGGTCGATCCGGGCTTTCTCCACGTTGAGGATCTTGCCGCGAATCGGCAGGATCGCCTGGGTACGCGGGTCACGCCCCTGCTTGGCCGAGCCGCCGGCCGAGTCGCCCTCGACGATGAACACCTCGGACTCGCGCGGGTCGGTCGACTGGCAGTCGGCCAGCTTGCCCGGCATCGAGCCGGACTCCAGCAGCGACTTGCGCCGGGCCAGCTTGCGGGCCTGCTGGGCGGCGATCCGGGCGCGGGCGGCCTGGGACGCCTTGGTGATGATGATCTTCGCCTCGGCCGGGTTGCGGTCCAGCCAGTCGACCAGCCGGTCGTTGCAGACCCGCTGGACGAAGCTCTTCACCGGCGTGTTGCCCAGCTTGGTCTTCGTCTGACCCTCGAACTGCGGGTTGGTCAGCTTGACCGAGATGATCGCGGCCAGACCTTCGCGGATGTCCTCACCGGAGAGCTTCTCGTCGCCCTTGAGCAGCTTCTTGTCCGCGCCGTAGCGGTTGACGACGCTGGTCAGCGCCGCCCGGAAGCCCTCCTCGTGGGTGCCGCCCTCGTGGGTGTTGATGTTGTTGGCGAAGGTGTAGACCGACTCGCCGTAGGACTCGTTCCACTGCATCGCGATCTCGAGCGACATGCCCTCTTCCTCGGCACCGAACTCGATCACCGTCTTGTGCATCGGGCTCTTCGAGGCGTTGAGATGCCGGACGAAGTCGGCGATACCACCGTCGTACTTGAAGGTGACCTCGCGGGTCTTGCCCTCCTCGCCGTCCGGGACCCGCTCGTCGAGCAGGTGGATGGTGAGGCCGCGGGTGAGGAAGGCCATCTCCTGGAGTCGCCGGTAGATGGTCTGGAAGTCGAAGTCGACGGTCTCGAAAACATCCGGGTCGGGCCAGAAGGAGACCGCGGAGCCGGTCCGGTCGGTCGGCTCACCCTTCTCCAGCTCGGTCGGCTTGGAGTGGTGGTACTGCTGCCGCCAGACGAAGCCGTCCTTGTGGATCTCGACGGCCATCTTGGTGGAGAGCGCGTTCACCACGGACACGCCGACACCGTGCAGGCCGCCGGAGACCGCGTACGCCTTGCCGTCGAACTTGCCGCCGGCGTGCAGCACGGTCAGCGCCACCTCGACGCCCGGCTTCTTGAGCTTGGGATGCAGGTCGACCGGGAAGCCGCGACCGTTGTCGGTGACCCGGACACCACCGTCGGCGAGCAGCACCACGTCGATCGTGTCGCAGTGACCCGCCAGCGCCTCGTCCACCGCGTTGTCGACGACCTCCCACACCAGGTGGTGCAGGCCACGCTCGCCGGTCGACCCGATGTACATGCCCGGCCGCTTGCGGACCGCCTCCAGCCCTTCGAGGACGGTGATCGACTCGGCGCCGTACTGCTGATTGTCCTGCGCTGCCACCCTCGGCCACTTTCTCGCGCCGTCCGCACCGTCAGGCACGTCGGGCGCGGGTTCGGCGGACAGGACGCGACGTCGGCACGCGGACCGGCACCGGGGACAATTCCTGGGTACGGGTCGAACGCGCCGGTCGCCGCGGATGCCCGCGGATCGCGATCGGCTCGACCCGAGTCGGACGGATGATCGCGGGCCCGCACCGGACCCGTGACCCGTCACTCCGCACCGGGTCTTCGTCTCACACCAATCTTACTGTGCCCGGGCGATAGAACCACCACTCGGCACCCCTTCGCGGCGGCTCAGATCTACGTAGCGGCCCGAACCGCGCTGTCCGCGACTCCCCCTACACGCCAGGGCATGATCACCGGATCCGTCGCGTGACGGCGACGCCATCCGGCCGTACGGTGACCGTCGGGACCGGCCCGCCGGGCGGTTCCGGTACGTCGGGTTGGTTGGCCGGCCTTGATCTTTCACGCCCGGAACCGGACGATCGACCCGATCGACTCGAACCGCCCGTTGAGAGGTGACACCAGATGGGGCTGGACAACGTCGCGGTCCAGTGGCCGCGGACCGGCCGCTTCTACGACCCGGTCGCACCGGCCGAGTTCGTCGACTTCGGCGATATCGTCGACGTGCCGGGAATCTCGGCACCGACCGCCGCGCTCGCCGAGCTGATCGCGAAGACAGGCACGGTCCGGGCCACCGCGTACACCGAGGTGGTGGATCTGATCCTCGGGCTGGACGGTGTGCTCTACGCCACTGAGGCCGCCGCCGAGGACGAGGACCCGGTCATCGACCCCGACGGGTGCGCCTGGATCGCCGGCGGTATCGAGCGGTTCGTGGCCGCGCACCGCCCGCACGGGGAGGCGGTCACCTTCGACTCGGTCGGCACCGTGCTGCGCTCGCTGCTCGCCGACGGCCGCCTGGCCGAGCAGCAGCTGCGCTGGCTCGACAGCCGGCTGGACGCCCTCCGTGACGACAGCGGGGCCGCGCCGCAGTGGACCTTCACCTGCGCCGAGCTGAGCGTGGTCGCCGCGTTCTACCGACGCTGCGCCGATCGCGGCTTCGCGGTGTACGCCGAGTCGGCCGCACCCCGCCGGGCGCCCCAGACGTAACCCGGCGGCGGACACCGGCCGGGTGGCGGGCCCGCCGGCTCAGCCGTACGTGTCGCGGGGGCCGCGGCCGCGTACCCGACGCGGGCCCCGGGACCATGAGGGTGCCGCCGGGCCGTGGATGTGCAGCTTGCGCACCACGTTGTGGCCGACCTCACGAGCGATCTGCTGCAACAGCGAGCTGGCAAGCAGCCGCAACTGGGTCGCCCAGGCGGTGGACCGGGCCTCCACGGTCAATTCGCCGTTCTCCAGCTTCACCGGCCGGCTGTGCTGGGCCACCTCCGGCCCAACCACCCGCTCCCAGGCGCCGAAGACCGTCGCTTCGGCCGCTGGCTGCTGCCAACCGCGCGCCTTGACCAGCCGTTCCAGCACCTTGCCGAGCGGCTGCGGATCGCGCGGGTCCGGTCCCGGTCCGGAGTAGCCGCGCAGCCGGCGCTCCCCGTCGCCCGCACCGGTCCCGCCGCGCCGGCGGGACCGCCCGGCCGCTTCCCGCCGGGCCTTCGCTGCGTCCAGCACCGCACGCGCCAGTTGCGGCCCGGACACCCCGTCCGGGCTGTCGGCCACCGAGGTTCCTCCGTCAGCGGTCGAGCCCGCTCCGGAGCCGGCCCGCCGACCCGGCTGCTTCGCGGCCGCCGGGCTCGGGCCGGAGACAGCCGACAGCGGTGGTCCGTCCGGCTCCGCGCCGCCTCCGGCCACCGGGACTGCCCGGCCGCCGTCGTCGGCTCCGCCCGCTGTCGTACGCGCACCGCGTCCACCGTTCGAGGCGGCACGGCGCGGTTGCCTGGCCGGGTCACCGGCGCGGCCCGGGCGTTGCGGCTCATCCGACACGACGCACCGTCCCCTCGACCACCTCGTACCGGGCACCACGCAGGGCGGCCGGCACATCGTCGGCGACCGCGCAGGTCACCAGCAGCTGGCTCGCCCCGCCGACCAGTTCGGCCAGCCGGTCCCGCCGCCCGGCGTCCAACTCGGCGAACACGTCGTCGAGCACCAGCACCGGTTCGATGCCGTCGCTGCGGAGCAGGTCGTAGCCGGCCAGCCGGAGGGCGAGCGCGTACGACCAGGATTCGCCGTGGCTGGCGTACCCCTTGGCGGGCAGCGGGCCGAGGGTGAGGGTGAGATCGTCGCGGTGCGGGCCGACCAGGGTGGTGCCCCGCTCGATCTCGGCGGAGCGGGACTCCTCCAGCGCCGCGGCGAGCACCGCCGCGAGGACCTCCCGGTCGGTGGTGGGCTCGGCCAGTTCCACCGACGGCCGGTACGCGATCCCCGCCGCGCCGCGCCCGGCGGCCACCGCGTCGTACGCCTTGGCCACGTGCGGGGTCAGCGCGGCGACCAGTTCCAACCGGCCGGCCAGCAGTTCGGCACCGTGTCGGGCCAGATGGGTGTCCCAGACGGCCAGCGTCGACAGGTCCCCGCCCCGTGATCCGCCGGTCTTGCGGGCCAGGTACGCGGTGCGCAGCAGCGCGTTGCGTTGCTTGATCACTCGGTCGTAATCGGCTCGGACGCCCGCGTACCGGGGCTGACGCAGCACCAGCAGATCGTCGAGATAGCGACGACGTTCGGCCGGATCGCCCCGGACGAGTTCGAGATCCTCCGGGGCGAAGAGCACCAGCCGCAGCGCGCCGAGCACGTCCCGCGCCCGACGGGCCGGGGATCGGCCGAGCCGGGCCCGGTTGGCCTTACCCGGCACGATCTCCAACTCGACCAGCAACTCCCGGCCCTCGTGCACCACCGCGCACCGGATCACCGCCGCGGCGGCGCCCATCCGGACCAGCGGCGCGTCGGTCGCGACCCGGTGCGAATCCAGCGTCGCCACGTAGCCCAGCGCCTCGACCAGGTTCGTCTTGCCAACGCCGTTGGCCCCGATCAGGACGTTCGGCCCCGGTTCGAGGTCGACGCCGACCCGCTCGTACGAGCGGAAGTCGACCAGTTCGAGCCGGCGGACGTACACGGGGGCCGGTGCCGGTCAGCGCTTGCGGACGGCGTGCCCGCCGAACTGCTGGCGCAGCGCGGAAACGGCCTTGAGCGCCGGCGACTCGTCCTGCCGGGAGG
Organism: Micromonospora sp. NPDC051296; assembly: GCF_040682255.1. Taxonomy (NCBI): domain Bacteria; kingdom Bacillati; phylum Actinomycetota; class Actinomycetes; order Micromonosporales; family Micromonosporaceae; genus Micromonospora; species Micromonospora sp. NPDC051296. Next base: position 14,115 of record NZ_JBFBAO010000135.1, read on the forward strand.
CGAACCGGGCGAACAACGAAGCGGTGATGACGTTGAGCGGTACGGCCAGCCGGACTGCCTCGTCGACCGTCCAGCGGCCCTCGCCGGTGTCCTCGGTGTAGTCGCTGAGCTGGGTCAGCTCCGGGTCCTCGTCGAGCGCCCGGTCGAGCAGGTCCAGCAGCCAGGAGCGGACCACGGTGCCCTCCCGCCAGGACTTGATCACACCCGGTACGTTCGTCACCAGCTCGGAGGCGGCCATCAGCTCGTAGCCCTCCGCGTAGGCGTGCATCAGGCCGTACTCGATGCCGTTGTGCACCATCTTGGCGTAGTGGCCGGCACCGACCGGGCCGGCGTGCACGAAGCCGAACTCGCCCTCGGGCTTGAGCGCGTTGAAGATCGGCATGAGCCGCTCAACATGCTCCTGGGCACCGCCGACCATCAGGCCGTAGCCGTTCTGCCGGCCCCAGACACCGCCGGATACGCCCACGTCGACGTAGCCAATGCCGCGCTCGTTGAGCCGTACCGCCCGGGGGGCGTCGTCGCTGAACCGCGAGTTGCCGCCGTCGATGATCAGATCGCCCTCGCCGAGCACCTCGGCCAGCTCGTCGATGGTCTTGTCGGTGACGGCGGCGGGCACCATCACCCACACCGCCCGCGGCGCATCCAGCTTCTCGGCCAGTTCGGCCGCGCTCGCGACGTCGCTCAGCTCCACGTTGTGGTCCAAACCGACCACCTCGTGACCGGCGCTGCGCAACCGCTCACGCATGTTGCCGCCCATCCGGCCGAGTCCTACCAGGCCGAGCTGCATCTCGTTCTTACCTTTCGTTGGTACGGGTGTGCTCTGCCGATATCAGCGGGAAACGCGGATCGGCATGATGAGGTACCGGTACCCAGGGATGAGCTCGCCATCCTCCCCGGCGGGGGAAATCACCGCGGGCTTGAAGGCGTCGACGAACTGCAACACGGCGAACTGGGACCCGAGGTTGGCCAGCCCGTCGATGAGGTACTGCGGGTTGAAACCGATGGTGAGCGGCTCGCCGGTGAAGGTCGCCTCCATGGCCTCGCTGGCCCGCGCCTCCTCGGTGCCGCCGGCCTCGACCACCAGGCCGTCGGCGCTGAAGCTGAGCAGCACCGGCGTGGTCCGCTCGGCGACCAGGGCGACCCGCTTGACCACCTCGATAAGGGTGCTGACCGGCACCCGGGCGTCGGCGTTGTGGGTCGCCGGGAAGAGCGAACGCACCGGCGGGTAGTTGGCGCCGTCGAGCAGTCGGCTGGTGGTCCGCCGGGTGCCGCCGGAGAAACCGATCATTCCTTCGCCGGCCGAGCCCTGGGACAGCGCCAGGGTGACCTGGCCGCCGAGCGGGCCGAGGGTCTTGGCGGTGTCGTTGAGCGTACGCGCCGGCACCAGCGCGTTGATGCTGGTCTCCGGGTCGTCCGGGTTCCACTCCATCTCGCGCAGGGCGAGCCGGTAACGGTCGGTGGCGAGCATGGCCAGCGTGCCGCCGGACAGCTCGACGCGTACGCCGGTCATCATCGGCAGCGTCTCGTCCCGGCTGGCCGCGATCGCCACCTGGGCCACCGCGGCGGCGAAGGCGGCCGCGTCGACGGTGCCGGCGCTGTCCGGCATCTCCGGCAACGTCGGGTAGTCCTCCACCGGCATGGTGGGCAGGGTGAACCGGGCGCTGCCACAGACCAGTTCGAGGTGCGCTCCCACCGCGGCGATGTCGACCGGCTTGGCGGGCAGCGCCTTGGTGATCTCGGCGAGCAGGCGCCCGGAGACCAGTGCGGCGCCGTCGGCGTCGCCCTGCACCTCCACGGTCACCTGGCTGGAGACTTCGTAGTCGAAGCCGGAGACCTGCAGGCTGCCGTCGGTGACGCGAAGCATCACGCCGGCCAGCACCGGAACAGACGGCCGGCTGGGCAGACTCTTCGCCGTC
>NZ_JBFBAO010000136.1:0-15928 GCF_040682255.1 Micromonospora sp. NPDC051296
TGGACGCCCTGGAGGTGCTCACCGCCAACGAGGTGACCGTACTGCTGGACAGCCGGGACGGATACACCCCCACCCCGGCGGTCTCGCACGCCATCCTCGGCCACAACCGGGGCCGCACCGCCGGGCTCGCCGACGGCATCGTGATCACCCCGTCGCACAACCCGCCGGACGACGGCGGGTTCAAGTACAACCCCACCCACGGCGGCCCGGCCGACTCCGACGTCACCCGGTGGATCCAGGACCGCGCGAACGCGATCCTCGCCGCCGGGCTCAAGGAGGTGCACCGCATCCCGTACGCGCGGGCCCTCGCCGCCGACACCACCTCGACGTACGACTTCCTCGGCCGCTATGTGGACGACCTGCCGGCGGCGATCGACATCGACGCGATCCGCGCCGCCGGGGTCCGCGTCGGTGCCGACCCGCTCGGCGGCGCCAGCGTCGCCTACTGGGGCGAGATCGCCCAGCGGCACCGGCTGGACCTGACCGTGGTCAACCCGACGGTCGACCCGACCTGGCGGTTCATGACCCTGGACGGCGACGGCAAGATCCGGATGGACTGCTCCTCGCCGAACGCGATGGCCTCGCTGATCGCCATGCGCGCCGACTACCAGGTCGCCACCGGCAACGACGCCGACGCCGACCGGCACGGCATCGTCACCCCCGACGCCGGGCTGATGAACCCGAACCACTACCTGGCGGTGGCCATCGCCCACCTGTTCCGTACCCGGAGCGAGTGGGGGCCGGACGCCGCGGTCGGCAAGACCCTGGTCTCCTCCTCGATGATCGACCGGGTCGCCGCCGACCTCGGGCGTCCGCTGCTGGAGGTGCCGGTGGGCTTCAAGTGGTTCGTGCCGGGGCTGCTCGACGGCGCGGTCGGCTTCGGCGGGGAGGAGAGCGCCGGCGCCTCCTTCCTGCGTCGCGACGGGGGAACGTGGACCACCGACAAGGACGGCATCCTGCTCTGCCTGCTCGCCTCCGAGATCATCGCGACCACCGGCCGGACGCCCAGCCAGCATTGGGCGGAGCTGGCCGGGCGGTTCGGCGCGCCCACGTACGCCCGGATCGACGCACCGGCCACTCGCGAGCAGAAGGCGGTGCTCGGCAAGCTCTCCCCGGAGCAGGTGCGGGCCACCGAGCTGGCCGGCGAGCCGATCACCGCCACGCTCACCACCGCGCCCGGCAACGGCGCGCCGATCGGTGGGCTCAAGGTGACCACCGCCTCCGGCTGGTTCGCCGCCCGTCCCTCCGGCACCGAGGACGTCTACAAGATCTACGCCGAGTCCTTCCAGGGCCCCGAACACCTCTCCCGCCTCCAGCAGGAAGCCCAGAACCTCGTCACCGACGTCCTGTCCAGCTGAAAGGAAGGGCCCCTTCTTAACGCCTGGTGTAGAGCAGGGGCCCCCTATTAACGCGCACCACCACGCGCATCGTCGTCGGGTGCGGTGGGTGGTCAGCGCAGGGGCGGCAGGTCGCGGCGGTCGAGCTGACGGCGCACTCCGTCGGGCAGCAGCTCGCGCAGTTGCTCGGGCAGGAGCGGCAGGTCCAGCAGGCTCAGCTTGAGCTGACTGCGCTCCTGATAGCGGCGCGGGTCGAGGCGGACCACCTGGCCCGCGTCGTGGCGGTAGCGGATGGACACCGCCCCCGACGTCGCCGCCTCCCGGATCAACAGGCCGTCCGACTCGACGGCGATCGGCGCGGACTCGGGACGAAGCTCCAACCGGACCGCCTCGTCGGGGGAGAGCACCACCGCCCGCGAGATGCCGGCCATCGGGGCGCTCGGGGTCACCACCACCGCCTGGGTCGCCGGCGAGACCAGCGGGCCACCGGCGGCATAGCTGTAGGCGGTCGAACCGGTCGGGGTGCTGACCACCAGCGCGTCACAGCGGTAGTAGCCGTACCGTTGCCCGTCCACGGCCAGGGTGGCGGTGATGAAGCCCCGTCCGGGCTGGCGGACCAGCGCGATGTCGTTGAACGCGACCACGTCGTCGCCGCACACGTCGCAGGCCAGGCAGCTGTGCGTCTCGACGGTGAAGTTCCGGGTCAGCAGCCGGTCCAGCGCCGCCGACAGCTCCGGTGGTTCCACCTCCACCAGGAACCCCACCTTGCCCAGGTGTACGCCGAGCACCGGCCTCGGATCATGTACGGCCAGCCGTAGCGCGCCCAGCATGGTGCCGTCTCCGCCGATGCTGACCAGCACGTCCGACCGGGGGACGAGATCCGCCTCCGGCACCGCCTGGACCGGCTCGGGCACCCGGTGCCGGTCCTGGGCGCGTACCGCCAGGGCGGCCTCGTTTCGGGCGGCCCAGGCCGCGATGGTGTCCACCACCGGAGACACGTCGCGGGTGGGATGGAGCACCAGCCCGAGCCGGATCCGGTCCATGTCCCCAGCTCACCACAGTCCGAGCGGTTCCACGGCGGTACCCGCAAGGCGCGCCGGCGGTGTCCCCACCGCCGGCGCGCCTTCGAACGCGGCTACCGGCGCGGTCGGCCGGTCAGGTGGGTCAGCGACCGGGCGACCAGCTCGTCACGGGCGGCCGGAGCCAGCCCTTCGAGCCCGAAGCCCAGGTAGACGGTGTCCTTGGTGACCACCACCGAGCCCTCCTCGAACGCCTGCTGGCTGCGCGACCAGTCGTTGGCCCCCGGGTTGGAGCCGGCCGGCGGCCCGGCCACCGTCCAGCCGCCCAGGTCCGTCTCGAACGAGGTCTCCGCGACGGTGGTCCCGTCGACGATCACCCGGGTGTCGTCCAGGAACACCCCGAGGTTCTGGGTGGCCCAGTCGGTCACGTAGGTGATGGAGACCTCCACCTGCTTGCCCGAGTACGCCGACAGGTCGACCACGAACTCCTTCCAGCCGTTGGACGTGCCGGTGGCCGCGTGCCACTCGCCGGTGGTGCCGGTCGGCGAGCAGTCCGCGCCCTGGTAGTGGGCGAGGAACGGGTGGATCTGCGCGACCCAGCCGGAGTCGCAGCTGTCCCCGGTCTCCTGCGTGGTCAGGCCGCCGGAATCCGGCAGCGTGGTCCACTCGTCGCTGCCCACCTCGTGGGCTTCGACGATCATGAAGTCCCAGTTCGTCTCGATGTCGAACGAGGTGAAGAAGCGCAGTTCCCCGCTGCTGGCCCCGGTCAGGTCCACGGTCCGGGTCAGCCGCTTGTACGACTCGTCGGACTGCCCGCTGAACAGGTACCAGTCGCCCGTACGCGGGTCGAACGGCGCCCCACCCGGCCGGGTCCAGCCCATCGGCGCGGAGCTGGCGAACTGCGGGAACTGCTCGACCGGCAGGAAGCCCGACGTGGTCAGGAACGACGCGGTGTGGTCCTGATTGCCGGCGGACCCCTCGGCGTTGAGCGTTCCGGCGAAGCCGGCGAACGCCCCGGCGTCACCCTGGACCGGGTACGGCTCCCCGTCGGGCGAGGTGCCACCGTCGCTGACGTAGTTGTACGCCCCCAGCCAGTACTGCTGGAAGTCGTTCAGCAGCGGCAGGCAGGTCGGGTCGCCCGCGTCGGTGCACTCCGGTGGCGCGTCCGGGTGGTACGCGTACAGGCCGTTGGCCGCCTGGGCGTAGAGGGCGTACTTGCCGCTGAGTAGCAGCTTGCCGCCCTCGTTCAGGTAGTCCCGGACGGCCAGCTCGGTGTCCAGCGCCGCCTTCGCCGCGGTGCCGGGCACCTGGCCGGGGGAGCGCAGGATGACGTCGTCGCCGGTCTCCCAGACCACCGTCTTGTAGTGCGACAGCACGCCCAGGTGGTGCGGGGCGGTGCGACCCATCACGTCGAAGTCGTACACGTCGCTGCTGCGCCCGGCGGCGCGTAGCGAGGCGGCGATGCCGTCGGCGTACTTGGCGGTGGTGCTGTTCTGGGCCGGGCTCAGGCCGGTGACGTCCTCCATCGCCAGCACCAGCACGTCCCCGCCGATGTCGTGGTGCACCCGGTAGGTGAAGCGCTCGCTGGACACCGGACCCTTGCCGGGCTTGGTGCCGGTGAACCAGGCCTGCACCCGGTCGCCCGGCCGGCTGCCGGTGACCTTTCCGCGCAGCTCGGCGTAGTAGTCGTTGTGGGTGTCGCCGTAGCGCTTACCCCCACGCCACTCGGTGACCTTGACGGACTTCGCCTTGCCCCCGTTGACCGTGTAGTTCAGCCGCACGTTCTTCAGCGACCGCCGGCTGATCGCGGCGACCTCCTGGTCCCGGCCATACGAGACGTCGAAGGCGTCGACCACGAAGTCCGAGGTGCTGCGGCCGACGACCGACACCGGCTCGTCGGGCTGCTGCGCCGACTTGGCCACGGCGAGCGCGAACGGGAGGTTCTTGGCCACCTCGGCGGCGATCAGCTTCTCGTCGTCAGGGAAGGTGAAGACGCTGACGCAGTCCTCCGGGCGCCACTGGTCGTTCGGGTCGGACTCGGCCGCCACCTGACAGGTGGACATCTCCGGGGTGAACCCGAGCGTGCCGTAGCGCACCGTGGCGTGGCTGTCGGTGTCGCCGTTGGTGGTGTACAGCTCGGCGGAGAGGTCCGGGTCGTAGCCCGGGACCGCCGGGTTGGCATCGTCACCGGCCATCGCCTCGTAGATGACGTCATCGGGGGTCGGCGTGGACACCTGCCAGCCGACGCCGTAGAGCAGCAACTGCGCGGCGGAGTGGTAGTTGATGAAGAACTTGAACTTGAGCCGCTTGAACAGCGCATCCAGCGCCTTGGTCTCCGGCTCGGAGTTGGGACCGGGACCGCGGTAGGTCTCGCTGGTCGGGTCCGGCGAGGATCCCTCGTTGTCGTAGCCCCACTTGTAGCTGAAGTTGCGGTTCAGGTCGACGCCGTCGACACCGGTGATCTGCCCGTCGCCGTCGTTGTCACGCAGGTTCTTGCGCCACAGCCGGTTGCCCGGGGTGAAAGTGTGGTCGTAGCCGTCGGGGTTGAGCACCGGAATGAACCACAGCTCGGTCGTGTCGACCAGGCGGGTGATGTCCCGGTCGGTGCCGTAGCTGTCCAGTACGTGGTGCATCAGCCGGCGGGTCATCTCCGGCGTGATCCACTCCCGGGCGTGCTGGGCGCCGGCGTAGAGCACCGCCGGCCGCGTGCCGTCCTTCGTGTTCTTCGCGTTCTTGGTGACCTTGATCGCGAGAATCGGCTTGCCCTGCGCCGAACGACCGATGGTCTGCACCTGGGTCAGCTGCGGATGCCGGGCCGCCGTCGCGGTGATCTCGTCGCGGATACCACCGGGCTCGCTGTACGAGCGGAACGCCCGCCAGCCCGTCGCGGCCTGCTCCCGCAGCACCTGCGAGGCATTCTTGCCCCGGACCTGCTTGACCGACAGCTTGACGCCCTTGCGGGCCAGCCGGTCGGCCTGGCCGCGGCTGAGCACCGTCTCGATCCGCGTGTTTCCGGACTGGTCGGTGGTGGATTCGTGCCCGATGTCGACACCGGCCTCGCGCAGCTGATGCAGCTGCGCTGGGCCGACCGTGCCGACGTACACCTCCATGCTGTCCCGGCCACCTGGATCGGACGGCGGCCGTGCGCTCGCCGGTGCGGTCAGCGCCAGCGCGCCGACCAGAGTGAACACGCCGGCGATCGCCAGCGGTGTGCGCCTCATCGCGCCCCCTTTGATCGAAGGACTTCTGAGCGCGAGCCTCGTGCCGCCCACTACCCCTGTCAATACGCCCGCCGGTCAATACGTTTGGCTAGTCGCCTCGTCCGGCCGATGCGACGGAGTCGCGCCGGACGGTTCCGGTCCGGGCCGGACGCAATCGGTCGGGAGAGGACGGCGGGGTCGTCCGGCTGGCCCGGCGGCGCCTGGCGGCCGCGGCCAGGAGGGCCACCGCGACGACGACCTCCGCGATCCCCGCTGCCGTGGCCGTACCCGCCGGACCGAGGATGGCCGCCTGGACGAGCAGCCCGCCGGCGACGAGCGTGGCGATGGAGAGCGCCGTGCGGGTAGCGGCGCGGTAGTCTCCGTCGCCGATGCGGTTGAGCGCGAAGGCGCGGTTCACCGTGGCGAACGGCAGCGCGAGCGCCAGCAGTTGCAGCCACAGCGCCGACTCGGGTAGGCCCAGGTTGAGAACGGTCATGGTGAGCCAGGGTGCGAACCCGATGATGCCGGCAGCGATCAGGGTCGACGCGGTCACCGAGATGATCTCGGCTTCTCGGCCGACAGCGCCGGGCGGGCCGATCCGGTGTCGCCGCCGGGTCCGGATCGCCATCGGTACCCGTAGCCCGCTGAACACGACCGCGACCAGCGCTTGGTAGATGCTGACCAGCGCGCCGTAGCAGCCCACCACGTGTGGACTGGCGACCAGGGAGAGGGCGATCGTGCCGGCCCGGGCGCTGAAGGCGTCCGCGATGCTGTAGCCGAAGAGCCGGCGGTTCAACCGGAACGCGCCGCCGGCCGCCCGCATCGACAGCCCGGACCACATCGGCCGGATTCCGGTCTTTGGTCGGCAGGCGAGCACCTCCATCACCAGCAGGTAGACCGCGGCGCCGGCGGCCAGGGCGACGGTCAGCGGAACGCCCCCGATCAACAGGGCCAGCGCGAGCAGGCGGGTACTGGTCAGCGCGGCGGAGGCGGCGACGAACCGCATCTGCCGGATCAGGTCGCTGTAGCGCAGTTCGGCGAGGCTGTTCAGCATCAGCACGCCACCGGCGGCGACCAGCGCCACGCCGGCGTAGCCGCGGCCCCCGTACAGGGCGGCGAGCACTGCGGTGGCAACGATCATTATCGGTAGCGCGATCAGCACGCGCTGGCTTCGTACGGCTTGGCGTTCGTGTTCGTGCCCCGAGACGTACAGCAGCGACGAGCCGCCCATGACCAGGATCGCCACCCAGGTCAGCGCGGCGGTCATGACGCTGTAGGCGGCGATCTCCCCGGTCTGGCCCTGCCGCGCCGCGTACGCGAGCATCCCGGCGTTGACCAGACCGTTCAGCAGGCTCGACGCCGAGGCGACGATCGTGTTCGACCGGACCCCACCGGTTCGCCCGGCATTGCTGATCTGGCCGCCGGCCGGTTCCGTCGACGAGGGGTGGCCGCGGGATCGATCGTTCACCGGCTCCGTGCTCCGGTTGAGCTGAAGCGCCGTTCCCGGTCCGGGTCGGGTCCGGGCCGGTGCCGGTCCGACCCGACGTGCCACCGCGTCTCGTGCCGGTGTTGCCTGGCACGGTGTGTGCCGGCCCGGGCGGGGCCCTGCGACGCCGCCAGGACACCGGCCACGGCGGGCCAGAAGAGGTAGGGGTACGGCTGCCCGGTGCCGAACATCGCGGACTCGGTGATCTGGATCAGCATCCCCGTGGCGATCAACCAGATCAGTCCGGGGTTGACGCCGGTCAGCGGGGCCCGGACGAGAATCCAGAGGCAGCCGGCGACCACCGGCAGCAGGACGGCCGCGCCGGCCAGTCCGAGTTCGAGCAGCCACTGGAAGTAGCTGTTGTGGACGCGGTTGACGCTGATGTCGAGGAAGCCCGCCTGACGGGTGTGCTCGAACAGGGCGACGCCGCTTGAGTATCCGTAACCGAGCGTGGGACGCGCCTCCCACAGGGCCATCGACGCTTCCCAGGTCACCCTCCGGCCGTTGGAGAGATCGCCCCCCTCGGCGTCGGTGAATCGGGCTGACAACCGCTCCGCCCAATGGGAGCCGACGATCGAGTGAGTCGCACCGACCAACTGGAGCGCGACGCCGGTGACGCCCAGGTAGCAGCAGACTCGGACGACCGTGGGCAAACCGTGTCGGGCGATCACCCAGCAGGCACCCGCGACGACGGCCAGCAGGGCCGTCCGGGAACTGGTCATGGGCAGTGTGATGACGGCCGGGACGACGCCGAGGAGGTGCAGGAGCTTGCGGGACCGCAGGTACACCGTCCAGGCGATCGGTATGGTCAGCGCGCACAGGATGCTCAGCATGTTGGGGTTTGCCAGAAACCCCTGGAACCGGTCGGCGTAGTTCCAGGCGTTGGCACCACCCGCGAACCCGTAGCCCAGGCCGGCGACCAGTGCGATCGTGAGCACGGCGTACGCGACGCCGAGGTCGCTGCCGATGCGTCGCTGGTCGGTCCAACGTCGCGTCGTCAGCCCGTGCACGAGACCGGCCAGCAGAGCCAGCGCCCCGCTCTGCGCAAGGGTGAGTACCGGGGTGATCGACCAGGCGCTGCTGACGACGGCCAGCGCGACGCAGCCCCAGAGCCCGCCGAGGAGCAGACGCGTTCCGGCGGGGAGCCGTCGCCAGGCCGTCGGCGCGTCGCCGCGGGCGATGAACGTCCATGCGACCAGGGCGCCCAGGGCGAGGTATCGCGGGTAGAAGCTGATCTGCGCCACCGAAGCGACATGGGAGACCGAGCAGAGCAGCAGGACGAGGGTCGCGACGAACAGCCGCTGCCAGCCGTCAAGCCGGCTGAGCAGATAGCCGACGACCAGCAGCGCGATCGCAGCGATGCCCACCGACGGGCGCGACGCCGCGTACCCGGCCACGACCGCCGCGACGCAGCCGGCGGCCACGGTGAGGCCATTGACGAGCCAGCTTTGTCTCATGAATCCCTCGAATTGTCGGCCTCGCGCGGGTGACCTCAACGGCTGGCGGCATCCATCCGGATCCGGTCGAGGATGTTGGGTTCGTCGGTCCTGGCGCGCCACGACCGGTACGCCTCGCCGGCGGCATGACGTGCCCGGAGCCGCCTTTCCGGCGGCGCGGCCGCGAGCAGGTCGAGCTGGTGGGCGAGGGTTTCCGGGGCGAGGTCGGCCAGGACCTCACCCCCGCCTTCGCGCAGTACCGGGGTCCACGGGGTCCGGTCGGCGCAGAGGACCGGACAGGAGGCGGAGAGACTCTCGGCGATGACATGGCCGAAGTTCTCGCCCTGGGTGGGGAAGACGAACGCGTCGTAGCGCGCGAAGGTGGGCCGGACCTGGTCGGGCGTCAGCTCACCGCGGTAGTTGACACTGACCGTCTCGGGCAGCCGGCGGATCAGGTCCTGGCACGCCGCCCAGTAGTCGACGTCCTCGATCGGTCCGTAGATGTCGAACATTGCCGGGCGTGACATCCGCCCCAACGCGGTGAGCGCGGTGGTGAGGTTCTTGATCGGGTTGATGCGGCTGATGAAGACCAGCCGCAGTGGCCCGTCGGCGGCGGACGGCACCAGCGGCTCGCCGGAGATGGACACGTCGTTCGGCCGGGTCTCGATACGTGCCCCGGGAAACGTCTGCGCGATGAGTTCCGCCTCCTGTGGGTTGGTTGCGTGCCACAGCACTCGGGAGCCGCTGAGAAAGGGGCGCCAGAACGGCAGGAAGATTCGCTTTTTCGTGGCCTTGACGTTTCGCGCTGTCGGTGCCAACTCGCCGCGGGGAGCGACGAGAATCCGCCGGGCGCGGATGAGGCTGAGACGGGCGGCGAGGATCGGGAAAATCGAGGAGGGAGCCCATAGGCTGTTGACGTAGAGCAGATCGAAGCGGATGCGGGTCAGACGTTTCGCGAGCAACCACCAGTGCCTCGGGCGGCGCGGATTGACGTAGCAGATTCGGGCCTGGCCGCGACGCACCCAGCGGCCGGACAGGCCGGGGTAGGCCGCCGTGGAACCGAGGTCGCGATCCCTTGTCACCATGGTGACCTCGATCGCGGGCGACACGACGTCGAGCAGTTGGGAAACCGACCTTATCGGGCCGCCGGCGCGAAATCCCGGTTCGAAGAAGGCGCAGGTCAGAAGTACCCGGAACGGTTTGGTATCGCGAATTTCCTTTGCGACTGTCGCCGTGCGGTCATCGCATTCCGCCCCGTAGGTTTCAGCCACGCCTGGCTAACGACTTCGGGCCCGGATGGTGACGGCGCAACTGCTTGTCGGAACGGTCGTTGTTTCCAATCGGGCGGCGTCGAAGGCGGCTGTTTTGAAAGCGCGGCCCCGCCGCGGTGGGTCAAAGGAGAACCGTTGAAAATCGTGGTCACGGGAGGGGCGGGCTTCATCGGGTCCAACCTGGTGCGGGCGTTCGCCGAGGAGCCAGGTGTCGGCGAGGTCGTGGTCGTCGACGACCTGTCGACCGGTTCGCTGGACAACCTGCTCGACGTGCCCGCCAGGACGTTCATCGGTTCCGTCTGCGACCCGGACCTGCTCGACGGGGCGATGGCCGGCGCGGCGAGCGTCGTGCATCTCGGTGCCCTCGGGTCGGTGCCCCGATCCATCGACGATCCGCTGGGCAGTCACCACGCGAACGCCACCGGCACCCTGACCGTGCTGGAAGCCGTGCGCCGGCACGGCGTACCGCATTTCGTGCTGGCCTCCTCGTCCTCGGTCTACGGGGCGAACCCGATCCTGCCGCGGCGGGAGCAACTGCGACCGCTGCCGGTGAGCCCGTACGCGGTGTCGAAGCTGGCGACGGAGGCGTACGCCCTCGCCTACGCCGCGTGTTACGGCCTCGCCGTGCTGCCGTTCCGATTCTTCAACGTCTATGGTCCCCGGCAGGCGGCCGACCACGCGTACGCCGCCGTGGTGCCGAAGTTCGTCACCGCGGCCCTGCGGGGCCGGCCGTTGCAGGTGCACGGTGACGGCCACCAGACGCGGGACTTCACCTACGTCCGCAGCGTCACCGAGGTGATCGTGGACGCCGTGCGGCGCCGGGTCTCCGCCGCCGACGTGGTCAACCTCGCGTTCGGCGTACGGGTCTCCCTGCGGGAGCTCATCGCGGAACTGGAGGAGGTGCTCGGCCGGCGGCTCGAGGTGAGCCACGGCCCGCCCCGCGCCGGCGACGTGCGGGACTCCCAGGCCGACTCCGGCCGGCTGCGCGAGCTGTTCCCTTCGGCGCGGCAGTACCCCTTGCGGACCGGCTTGGCGGAGACCGTCGCCTGGCTGTCCGGGCAGGTGCTCGTCCAGCGGTGACCACACATCCGGCACCGACGCGCAAGGATTCGCTGGCGACCGCCGGCGGGTGGATCGCGTACGTGGGCCCGTTCCGGTTCCCCTGGGGTGAGCCGGGTTCCCGGCGCGTGCTTGGCCTGGCCCGGTCGATGGCGGCGGCGGGACACGACGTCGTGGTGGCCGGCGGGGACGACGGTCCGGCGTCGCCGGCACCGGTCGACGGGGTGGCGGGCACCGGACGCGTGCGGTACGTCGGGCTGGGGGAGCGGCCCACCGCCGGCACCGGCCGGTTGGCGACCGTGGCGCACCTGCTCGTGCGCCTCGGTGAGCAGACCGTACGGTGGCTCGACAGCCAGCCGACGCGGCCGGCGTGTGTGGTCGTCTACGGCGGCGGGACGCAGTACATCGCCCGGATCGGCCGATGGTGCCGCCGGCACGGCGTCCCGCTGGTGGCGGACGTGGTCGAGTGGTACGCGCCGCACCAGCTCGCCGGGGGCGCGCTGGGGCCGGTCCACCTGAGCGCCAAGCTCGCCCTGCACTACTACTACCCCCGCTGCCAGGGCGTGATCGCGATCAGCTCCCTGCTGGAACGCCACTACCGGGAGCGCGGCGTCCCCGTGCTGCGGGTGCCGCCGACGCTGGACGTGCTCGGGCTGCGCGTCCGCGACCACGGGCTCGGCGCGCAGCGACCCGGACTGCACCTGGTGTACTTCGGGACACCGGGCCGCAAGGACCTGCTCGGGACCGTCGTCCGCGCCGTCGACTCGGTGGGTCGGGAGGCGCAGTTGACCCTCTCGGTGTACGGGCCGTCGGTCGACGAGGTGCGCGGCCTGCTCGGTGGGGCGGACCTGCCACCGTCGGTTCGGGTACCCGGCCGGGTGCCGCAGCCGCAGGTGGAGGAGATCGTCAGTGGCGCGAACTTCAGCGTCCTGGTGCGACCGTCGGCGCGGTTCACGAACGCCGGCTTTCCCACCAAGTTCGCCGAGAGCCTCGCCTGTGGAACGCCGGTGATCGCCAACCTGACCAGTGACCTCGGGCAGTTCCTCACCGACGGCGAGCAGGGCCTCGTCTGTCGCGATGCGACCGTCACCGAGCTGCGGCGTGTGCTGTGCCGCGCGGTCCGGTTGTCCGGCGCGCAACTGGCGGCCATGCGGGTGGCGGCTCGGGCCACCGCAGAGACGGCTTTCGACTACCGGCGGTACGCCGGCCGGGTTGACGCCTTCCTCAACGCCCTCCCGCTCCGCCGCCAATGACCCGCCGGCGCGCCGCTGACAGCCGCCGCGCTCCGAGAGTGATATGTCCACATATGCAGACTTACCTAATGTTCCATCCCTATTGCCGGATACGATGACTGCCGGAGCTGGGGCCCGCCGTCACCAGCGTCCGCGTCGGTCCGCGCCGAAGTGGAGTTCCTCATGGACCCGACCATCGCCGTCGCCGGTCATCGCCGCCCGCCACCTGGCCTCAGGGCCCGACCCGTCGTGGTCCAGCACTCGGCCGGCCATCCCGGAGCCAACGGGCCGCTGACCGCCGTCGAGCGGGTCCTCGCCTCCCGGCTCGCCGAGGAGTACGACTTCGTGCGGATGCATCAGGGCGGCGGCAACGGCGGTCTCGACGTTGCGCTGCTGCGGACGTGGGTGGCGCTGCTGCGGCGCGTTCGCCCCGACCTGGTGCATGTGCGGGGACTGCAGAACGAAGGCTTCCACGGCGTCATCGCCGCCCGCCTGGCCGGATGCCCGCGCATCCTGGTCACCGTGCACGGCACCGTCCGGGACCTGCGGCACGCCGGCCGGCCACTGCGGCGTGCCCTGCTCGTGCACACGGCGGAACCACTCACCGTACGCGGGGCCACGCACGTCGCCACCGTTTGCCGCGCCACCGCCGGCCGGGACTTCCTCCGCGGCTGCGGGAAGCGGTTCGTCGGTGTGATTCCCAACGGGGTGCCGATGCCGGTCGGTCCGTCCCCGCGCGATCGGGTTCGCGCCGACCTCGGCCTGCGTACCGGCGACCTAGCGATGATCACCGTGGCGAGGCTGACCTGGGAGAAGGGCTACGGGGTGCTCGCCGACGCGGTGCGCCGGCTGCCGGCCGGTCCCGGCCGGCGGGTACTGCTGGTGGTCGGGGACGGACCGGACGGGCCGGCGGTGACCGCGGCGCTGCGCGCCGCAGCCGACCCGACCGGACTCGACGTCCGGCTGCTCGGCTCCCGCGCCGACGTGCCGGACCTGCTGTCGGCCGCCGACCTGTTCGTCTTCCCGTCGCTGCACGAGAACCTCTCCAACGCGCTGCTGGAGGCGATGGCGCACGGGTTGCCGGTGGTGGCGACCGCGGTCGGCGGCAACGTGGAGGTTCTGCGCGACGGCGACGGCGTGCTGGTGCCGGCCGGTGACCCGGTGGCGCTCGCCGAGGCGCTGCTGCCGCTGCTGGCCGATCCCGCCGCTCGGGCCGGGCTCGGGCGGCGCGCACATGAGCGGGTCCGCGACCGGTACAGCCTCGACGCCATGCTCGGCACGCTCGACTCGGTCTACCGGCGGATCCTGGCGGCGCCCCGATGAGCGCCGACCGGAGCCTTCCGGTGACGTTGCTCGGCTTCACCCTGCCCGACGAGGTGCTGGCCGGCGTAATGGCCGGTGACGCCGTGCACGCCACGCAGACCCACGCGTTCGCCTGGGGCCTGGTGGGCGCGATGCGCGCGGTCGGCTGCCCGGTCCGGCTGCTTTCCGCCGCGCCGGTTTCCACCTGGCCGGGCAACCGACGGCTGGTGTTCCGGGGTGGGGCGTTCCACGACCAGGGCGTCGACGGCCGGCTGCTGGGCTTCGTGAACGTGCTCGGCCTCAAGCACATCACCCGGTTCGCGTCCGCCCGCCGCTGTCTGGTCGGCGGACTCTCCGACGGCGAGGTGCTGCTGGTGCACGGCGTGCACGCCCCGTTCCTGTGGGCCGGCGCGTTGCTCGCCCGCCGGCGGGGTGTGCGGGTGGTACCGGTGCTCACCGATCCCCCGGGGGTCGCGCTGCCCACCGACGGGCGCCTGGTGCGGCTGCTGCGCCGGCTCGACGTTCTCCTGGTCCGGGCCGCGCTGCGCCGGTGTGCCGGGGTGGTAGCCCTGACCGGGCCGCTCGCCGAGGACTTCGCGCCGGGCCGGCCCCACCTGATCATGGAGGGAATCCATCACCCGCCGGCCGGTGTCCGTGCCGGCCGCGAGGTCGCGGCCGGCACCCGGGACGTGGTGTACGCCGGCGGACTCAGCCGGGCGTACGGCGTGGATCGACTTGTCCGGGCGTTCCGTGCCCTACCCGATCCGCAGTTGCGACTGCGGCTGTTCGGCCGGGGGGAGCTGACACCCTGGCTCTGCGAACAGGCCGGGGTCGACCCCCGGATCGCACCACCGGAACTGCTCGCCCGCGAGGCCCTCGCCGCCCGTCTCGCCCGCGCGGCGGTGCTGGTCAACCCCCGCCCGGTCGAGCAGTACTTCGTCCCCTACTCGTTCCCCTCCAAGACGATCGAGTACCTGTCGGCGGGCGTACCCGTGGTCAGCACACGACTGCCCGGCCTACCGGCGGACTACCTGCCGCACCTCGTGATCGCCGAACCGGACACGGTGGACGGGCTGCGCGACGCCCTCGCCCACGCGCTCGCGCTGCCGGCCGAGGAGGCAGCCCGGCGAGGGGCGGCGGCCCGTGAGTTCGTCCACCGCAGTTGTGGCCCGCTCGCCCAGGGCCGGCGCATCCGCGAGTTCCTCGCCGCGCTGACGTCACCTGCCACCGGTTCTGCCGGGGACGCCGCCGGGACCGGGTCCGCCGGCCACAAACTCGCGGTGGCCCGTTCCGGCGGGCCACTGGACGACGAACTTCCGCCGAGACCGTCCGCGAGCTGGCGGGGGGCGTCCGTCCGGCCCGCCGACCGGTAGCGGCGGATGGGCTCCACGCGGCTCGCCGAGGCGCTCCGGCCGGCCACCGGTGCCGGCGGCCCGCCGGACCGGACCCGGCGTCTCGTCTCCGGCGTGACCACCGCACTGCTCAGCAGGGCCGTCGGGTTCGTGACGCCGATCGTGCTGGTGCCGGTGACGTTGCCGTACTTCGGCACCGACCTGTACGGACTGTGGATGGCGGTCGGCGCGCTGGTCGGCATGGCCGCCTTCGCCGACCTCGGACTGGGCAGCGGGCTGATGACCAAGCTGGCCGGGTGCCACGCGCACGGCGACGACGCGCGCGCACAGCGCTACGTCTCCAGCGCCTATCTGATGCTGTCACTGCTGGCGGTGACGACGACCGTGGCGCTGTGGCTGCTCGCCCACGCGATCCCCTGGACGTCGGTGTTCAACGTCAGTGGCGAGGTCACCCCGGGGCAGACCCGGCTGGTCGCCCTCGTCTGCCTCACCGCGTTCCTGGTCAACGTGCCGCTCTCGCTGATCACCCGGGTGCAGTACGCCTACCAGCAGGTGGGTCGCAGCAACGTGTGGCAGGCGGCGGCCAGCCTCGCCGGGCTGGCCGCGGTGCTCGCCGTCGTCGGTGTGGGCCTGCCCCCGATCGCCGTAGTGGTCGTCTCGGTCACCGTCCCGCCCCTGGTCAACCTGGTCAACGCGGTCTGCTTCTTCGGGCGAGGACACGCCGGGATCCGGCCCCGCCTGCGGGCGGTCGACCTCCGGGCGGTCCGCGAACTGAGCCGGCTCAGCGGGCTGTTCTTCCTGATCACCGTCGTGATGTCGGTCGGCACGAATGCCGACACGTTGCTCATCGCGCACGCGCTGGGACTGGCCGCGGTGGCGGGCTTCGTCATCCCGGCGCGGCTGCTGGCCCAGATCGGTCAGCTCGTCGTCCTGGTCAACGTGCCACTCTGGCCCGCCAATGGCGACGCGTTGGCCCGGGGGCAGTTGGCCTGGGTGCGGCGGATGACCCGCCGGATGACGATGCTTTCGGTGCTCGCCGCCGCGGTGCCGTCGATCGTCCTGGTGGCCGTCGGCGACCGGATCTTCGCCGCGTGGCTGTCGGCGCCGATCGGCGAGGACCGCCTGCTGCTGGCCGGGTTGGCGGTGTGGTGGCTGCTACAGGCGGCGCTCTCGCCGCGTTTCATGGTGCAGAACGCGGCCGGTGTGGTCGGCCCGCAGCTGGTGGGTTGGGTGG
>NZ_JBFBAO010000137.1:0-15903 GCF_040682255.1 Micromonospora sp. NPDC051296
CCCTCATCGTCACCCTCCAACTGGTGTACGCGCCGGACGCCGAGCAGACCTTCGTCAACTTCTTCGTCCCGTCGCTGCTGCCCGTCGGATTGCTGCTGCCGGTGCTGGGCATCCTGTCCATCACCAGCGAGTGGTCGCAGCGCACCGCGTTGACCACGTTCGCGCTGGTGCCCCAGCGGGAACGGGTGATCGCCGCGAAGCTCGTCGCGGTGGTGCTGGCCGCCCTGGCCTCAGTGCTGGCGAGCCTCACCCTCGCCACCGTCGCCACGCTGATCGCCGACGCCACCGGCGGCGCGGGCAGCTGGCGGGTCGAGGGGTCGCTGATCCTGCACGCCGCCGTGCTCCAGGTGGCCAATGTGCTGTTGGGCGCCGGGTTCGGCCTGCTGCTCCTGCACACCCCGCTGGCCATCGTGGCCAACCTGGTGCTGCCGATCGCCTGGTCGATCGTGGGCGAGCTGGTCCGGCCGCTGAACCGCGCCGCCGAGTGGCTGGACACCGGGCGCACCATGGAGCCGTTGTTCGGAGCCGAGATGACCGCCGGGCAGTGGGGGCGACTCGGGGTGTCGCTGCTGGTGTGGCTGGGCGTACCCCTGCTCGCCGGGCTGGTCCGCACGATGCGTCGGGAGGTGGCATGACGGCGTACGGCACGCCGACCGTGGTCAGCGGCGGTGCCGGAGAGCTGCTGGTGCTCTGGGGCGGGATCCCGGTGCTCGGCGGCGCGGCGGGTGGCCTGCTCGCCTTCGGTGCGGGCTGGGTGGCCGGCCTGCCCTGGGCGCCGATGCAGGGCCTGTTCCGCCTGGTCGACGGGCTGTCCGAGGGGTACGCCCTGGCCGGCGGGGTGGGGGTCGGCGTACTGGCCGGGATGGTGATCGCCGCGATCGGCACCGCCGAGCGGGTGCGGGTCACCGTCGACGGCACCCGGGTACGGCTGCGACGCGGCAGCATCGAGCGGGAGGTGGGCCGGTCGGAGACCCGGGTGGCCTTCGTCGACGGCAAGGATCTGGTGCTGCTCGACGCGGACGACGGCGAGCTGGCCCGGCAGCGTTCCGATCTGCCGGCCGCCCAGTTGGCCGGGGCGTTCCGTGAGCACGGCTGGCCGTGGGCGGCGGAGGATCCGCACCGGGCGGCGTACCGGCGCTGGGTGCCCGGCCTGCCCGGGCTGCCGGCCGGCGCGGACGCGCTGCTGCGGGCCCGGCAGGAGGCGGTGGAGCACGGCCGGACTGAGGAGGCCCGGGAGCTGCGTGAGGAGTTGGCCCGCTACGGCGTCGTGGTCCGCGACGACGACAAGCGGCAGCACTGGCGGCTGGCCCGGTCGGTCCTGCCACCCGAGTAACGGAACGGGCCGGGCCCTGCAAAGGACCCGGCCCGATCAGCGGAACAGCTCGATCACATCGAGGCGATACCGTGCGCGTGCTTGCCGCCGGCCTTGCCGTGCGACTTGCCCGGCGACTTCACGCCGTTCACGGCCGAGGTGTCGAACGCGAACGTGATCACCGCGGTGGCCACGGCGTCGGCGTTGACGTCGAGGGCGAAGACGTTGACGTTGCCCTTGAGCTTGTACTTGGCGTTCAGGGCCCCGTACAGCGCGGCGTCGGCACCGTCGGCGACCGGCGTCAGGCTGTCGCAGGCCTGGTGGTAGCAGGGGTCGTAGGACTCCCCCTCCAGGCCACCGAAGAGGGCGACCTCGGCGGCCGTCTTACGGCCCTCCGCACCGGTGAAGAGACCACCGGCGGGGATGTCGACACCGATGAACGCCCCGTAGTCCGACCGGCCAGTGAAGTCGGACGGCACGGTGGGCAGCTTGCGGGAGGCGAAGAAGTCCTCGAACACCTTCTCGATCTGCGCCGAACCCTCCGGGCCAGGGCCCGAACCCTCCTGCGCGGAGTCATCGCCGTCGTACACCCCGAACACATAGTTCGGCGAGCCGATCATGTCGAAGTTCAGGTAGAGCGCGATGTTCGCGATCTCCTGATCGGTCAGGCTGTCCACGTAGTACTGCGAGCCGATCAGGCCCGCCTCCTCCGCGCCCCACCAGGCGAAGCGAACCGCGTTGTTCGGCTTCACCTTGGCCATCTGCAGCGCGACCTCGAGCAACGCGGCGCTGCCGGTGCCGTTGTCGTTGTAGCCCGGCCCCGCCGGATCCGAGTCGAGGTGCGCCCCGGCCACCACGACGTTGTCGGTGCGGCCCTGCTTGGTCTGGGCGAAGACGTTCTCGGTGGTGCGGATCTCCGAGGTGGTGTCGGCCTCGATCCGGACCACCAGACCCGGCGTTGCCGCGAACTGCGCCCCGGTGTCGTACGAGACGGCGACCGTCGGAATGCCGACCGGCCCGCCGAGCGTGCCGGCGAACAGTTCGTAACGGTCCGCGTTTGCCTCCGGCGTGCCGTTGCCCTGGTTCATGATGATCGCGCCGATGGCACCGGCGGCCTCGGCGTTGACCACCTTGTCGCCGAACGCGCAGGTGCCGCGCTGCATCAGGGCGACCTTGCCGGCCACGTCGACGCCGGCGAAGTCGCTGGCCTCACAGCCGGACGACGAGGCGCGCGGCGGCGTGAGGGCCAGGTCCACCGCCACGACCTGCCCCTGCCCGACCCCGTCGCCGGAGTACTCCATCAGGTCGTAGTCGACGCCGTTGGTGTACGTGGTCGGGTTCGGCGCCACCTGGGCGAACGACGAGCCGAACTCCTCGTAGAACGAGAAGTCGAACTGCTGCCGGGTCACCTGGTAGCCGGCCTTCTTCAGCAGCCCGGCCACGTAGTCGGCGCTGGCGTCGTAGCCCGGAGTGCCGGAGGCACGCGTGCCGTCGTTCGCGTCGGCGATGGCCTGGAACTTGTCGAGGTGCTTGAACACACCCTCGACCGTCACCGCCTTGGTCAGCTTCTTGGCCGAATTGTTGTTCGGGTCCGCCGACGCCGGGCCTGCCAGCGCCACCGTTCCCAGGAGGGCGCCGGCCGCGATACCGGCGAGCACTCTCCTGCCTGAGAAAGGCACCACGATGTGCCACGTCCTTCCTCTATGGGTATCCGGCTCCCCGCACCCCCGTGCGCCGGATGTTTGTGCAATCTTGGTGCACATCGGTGCCAAGGCAAAGTGCCTGTTCAGCCGAGCCAAGTAGCCGTTCGGCCCAGCACGGCACCGGTCGCGGGGATTGCCGGAGCCCGGTCGCCAGCAACCAGGTCCACACGGCACGGCGCGTACGCACCAGCACGGCGTCACTCGCGACTCCGTAGACCTCGGCGATGACGAACGGCAGGGATGATCGAACTCCCACCCGCCCGGCCAGCTACCGTCTCCCCTCTGGGGAGGTACGTCGATGTACGTCGTGTCCGTAATCAACTACAAGGGTGGGGTCGGCAAGACCACGGTGACCGCCAACCTCGGTGCCGAACTGGCCAACCGCGGGATGAAGGTGCTGCTCATCGACCTCGACCCACAGGCCAGCCTGACCTTCGGCTTCTACGATCCGGACGACTGGCGGGAGCGGCTGCGCGACAGCCGGACCGTGAAGCGCTGGTACGACGGCCTACGCGAGGGCAACCCGACGATCAGCCTGGGTGAGCTGGTGGTGTCACCCGGTCCGGCGAACGCCCGGTTGTCCGGCACCGGCCGGCTCGACCTGATCGCCTCGCACCTGCAACTGGTCGACATCGACCTGGCGCTGGCCCGCAGCGTGGCCGGCGGCGAGGAGTACGACGCCGAACTGTTCCGGGTGCGCGGCTCGCTCGCCGACGGGCTGCTCGCCGACGGGCTGGAACCGTACGACATGGTGCTGATCGACTGCCCGCCGAACTTCAACGTGGTCACCCAGTCGGCCATCATCGCCAGCGACCACCTGGTCATCCCGGCCAAGGCCGACTACCTGTCCACACTGGGCATCGACTACCTGCACGGCAACGTGCGGGAACTGGTCGAGCAGTACAACGCCGACGCCCGCCGGTTCGCCACCGTACGCCGGCACCAGAAGGTCGCCCCCGGCGTGGCCGGCGTGGTCTTCACGATGATCCAACTGCTGGCCCGGCAGCCGATCGCCACCCATCAGCGCTACATGGACCAGGTGCGCAACCTTGGCCTGCCGGTCTTCCCGACCGCGCTGCGGGAGAACGTCACCCTCTACGCCACGAACACCCCACGCGGGGTACCGGTGGTGCTGCGCGACCGGGTCACCGTCCCCGCCGTCCGGGACGAACTGCGCCAGCTGGCCACCGAGTTCCTCGACCATCTCCAGCCCGCATGAGCAGCCGCCGGGACGCTGCCCTGGCCAGGGCCGTCGAGTTGCTCGCCGACTTGCCCGACGCCGACCTGACCGCGCTGCTCGACGGCCGGGCCCGGATCGCGGTCGTACCGGTGGCTCCCGCACCGGCCGACCAGCTCCGGCCCGCGAGGACCGGACGCGACGCGCCGGCCGCCGAGCGCGGATCGCCGGGCCGGGACCCGGCCGTCGCGCAGGCCGCGCTGGCGGCCATGACCAGCCGTGCCGAGGGTACGGCGTATCTGTCGGACCGGCCGGTGCGCGAGCTGCGGGCGCTCGCCGCCGGCCTGGGGTTGCGCGGCGTCGGCGGGCTGCGCAAGGCGGAGCTGGTCGAGCGGATCGTGGACGGCACCATCGGCTACCGGCTCACCTCCACCGCCGTGCGGGAGCGCTGACCGGGGAGGCGGACACGCCGGGAACGGCCGACGGGTTTGGCGTGAGAATGCCGGCCTCAGCGGGTATGCCGACCAAATGGCAGGCACGATTCCGGACATCAGGCTGAACGACGGCAACACCATCCCACAACTGGGCTTCGGGGTGTTCCAGATCATCCCGGCGGACACCGCGCAGGCGGTACGCACCGCCCTCGACGTCGGTTACCGGCACATCGACACCGCCGAGATGTACGGCAACGAGGCCGAGGTCGGTGAGGGGGTGCGCGCGGCGGGGCTGGCCCGCGAGGACGTCTTCATCACCAGCAAGCTGAACAACGGCTTCCACCGCCCCGACGACGCCAGAGCTGCCTTCCAGGCGACGCTGGACGCGCTGCGGACCGACTACATCGACCTGTTCCTCATTCACTGGCCGCTGCCGACCCGCTACGACGGCGACTTCGTCACCACCTGGAAGGTGCTGGAGGAGTTCAAGAACGACGGTCGGACCCGCGCCATCGGCGTGTCCAACTTCCAGGTCCCGCACCTGGAGCGGCTGGCCGCCGAGACGGACGTGGCGCCCGCAGTGAACCAGGTCGAGGCGCACCCGTACTTCGCCAACGACGAGGTCCGCGCGTACGGCGCCAAGAACGGCATCATCACCCAGGCGTGGTCGCCGATCGCGCAGGGTGCGGTGCTCGGCGACCCGATCATCGCCGACCTCGCCGAGCAGGTCGGCCGCACCCCGGCCCAGGTGGTGCTGCGCTGGCATCTTCAGCGCGGCGACGTCATCTTCCCGAAGTCGACCACGCCGAAGCGGATCGAGGAGAACTTCCAGATCTTCGACTTCCAGCTGGACGACACCGCGATGGAGCAGATCACCCTGCTGGACCGGGGCGAGGCCGGACGGCAGGGCCCCAACCCGGACACTTTCGACTACATCCCGGCCTGAAAACGCGGCGCCATCGGCAACCGGACAGCCGCCGCTAGATCTGATCTAGCGGCGGCTGCTCGCCGTCTCGCGCCAGTAGGGGGAAGCTGGTCTACAACCACCGCCGGCCACCGTCGTTGAGCAGGCGGTCGGGCACGCGCTTTTTGTCGTACGCGTGCGCTGTGGTGGGGCGGCAGGCGGTGGCGGTGCGGGAGAAGTCGCGACGTGACGCCCGTCCGGCCCGCAGATTCCCAGAGCGGAAGGATATTCAGAGATCATGAGTAGACGCACCACCGGCCTCGCCATCGAGGCCGAGGGTCTGACCCGGTCGTTCGGCGAGACCCGCGCGCTCGCCGGCATCGACCTTCAGGTGCCCGCCGGTGCCGTGTACGGGCTGCTCGGCCCGAACGGGGCCGGCAAGACCACAGCGGTGCGGGTCCTGGCCACGTTGCTGCGCCCCGACGGCGGGCGGGCGCGGGTGTTCGGGCACGACGTGGTCGGCGAGGCTGACGCTGTCCGGGCCCGGGTCAGCCTGACCGGCCAGTACGCCTCGGTGGACGAGGACCTGACCGGCGCGGAGAACCTGGTCCTGCTGGGCCGGCTGCTCGGGCTGCGCAGGCCGGCCGCGCAGGAACGGGCGGAGCAGTTGCTGGCCGCGTTCGGGCTTACCGAGGCGGCCGGGCGGCAGGTCAAGAAGTACTCGGGCGGCATGCGGCGGCGCGTGGACATCGCGGCGAGCATCCTCAACACGCCCGACCTGCTGTTCCTCGACGAGCCGACGACCGGGCTGGACCCACGCAGCCGCAACCAGGTGTGGGAGATCGTCCGGGCGGTGGTGGCGCACGGCACGACCGTGCTGCTGACCACGCAGTACCTGGACGAGGCCGACAAGCTGGCCAGCCGGATCGCGGTGGTCGACCACGGCCGGGTGATCGCGGAGGGCACCCCTGGCGAGCTGAAGTCGTCGGTCGGCTCCGGCAGCGTGCATCTGCGGCTACGGGATCCGGAACAGCGGCCCGAGGCCGAGCGGGTGCTGCGGACGGCGCTGGGCGTGTCGGTGCAGTTGGAGGCGGATCCGGTGGCCATCACGGCCCGGGTCGGCGGGGACGGCAGCGACCTGGACGCCAGCGCACAGGCCGCCCAGGCGCTCGGTGAGCTGTCCCGCGCCGGGATCGTGGTGGACGACTTCTCGCTCGGCCAGCCGAGCCTGGACGAGGTCTTCCTGGCCCTGACCGACCATCCCGCCGTACCGGCCGACGCCGAGCGGGACGACGAACTGGAGGCAGCCCGATGAGCAGCGACACCGCCACCTCGGCCGACCGGGCGCCGGCGGTCTACGTACCGTCGTCCGAGGCGTTGGCGACCGTCCTCGCGCCGGGCGCGCGACCGCCCCGGCCGAGCCCGCTGTCGGCGTCGCTGACCTTCAGCTGGCGCGCCCTTCTGAAGATCAAGCACGTGCCGGAGCAGCTGTTCGACGTGACGGCGTTCCCGATCATCATGGTGCTGATGTTCACGTACCTGTTCGGCGGTGCGCTCGCCGGCAACCCGCGTGACTACCTGCAGTTCTTCCTGCCGGGCATCATGGTGACCAGCGTCGTGATGATCACCATGTACACCGGTGTCGGCCTGAACACCGACATCGAGAAGGGGGTCTTCGACCGGTTCCGGACGCTGCCGGTGTGGCGGCCGGCCGCACTGGTCGGCATGATCGTCGGGGACGTGCTGCGCTACGTCCTCGCCGCGGTGGTGATCCTGACGGTCGGGCTGGTGCTCGGCTTCCGCCCCGACGGCGGCCTGCTCGGCGTGCTGGCCGGGATCGGCCTGCTGGTGGTCTTCTCGTTCGCGTTCTCGTGGGTCTGGACCTTCTTCGGGCTCGTGCTGCGCAGCGAGAAGTCGGTGATGGGGGTCAGCATGATGGTGCTGTTCCCGCTGACCTTCCTCAGCAACGTCTTCGTCAACCCGACCACCATGCCCGGCTGGCTCCAGGCGTTCGTCAACGCCAACCCGATCACGCACCTGGTGTCGTCGGTCCGGGCGGCGATGGCCGGCACGTCGGACGCGTCGAGCATGATGTGGACGATGGCGTGGAGCGTCGTCTTCGTGGTGGTCTTCGGCACCCTGACCATGTACCGCTACAACCGCCGCTGACCCGACTTCCAATCGCGGGGTGGGTGGGACAAACCCCCCACCCGCCCCGCGACACACCCGCCCTGGAGTGTTCCTGGTACGAAAGCGCCCCGCACCGGGCCGTTTCGTACCAAGATCCGGCGGATCCGGTTTTCAGAGGCGCCAGGGGACCGGGGTGGTGGGGAGGTAGCGGCAGGCGGTGCCGGTGGAAATCGTGTCGCGGAGGTGGGCGGCGAGGGGCGGATGTCGCTCGTCGAGGCGGCGCAGCGTTTCCCGGATGCGGGCGGTGACCGTCTTGCGGGCCCGTTCCGCCTCGTCGCCGAGCCGGCGAGGGCGCCCGGCCAGCCCGGCGGCCGCCCGTAACTGGTCGATCAACGCACGCCGCTCGGCATCCAGGGCGGTCGCCTTCGGATCGTCGCCGCGGGCAGCCGCCCGGTCGATCTCGTCGTCGAGCCGTGCCAGGTGGCGCCGGTAGCGGGTTTTCGCCTCGTCGTCGAGCACCTGGTCACCGCCCATCCGTCGGGCGGCGACGAGTTCCGGCCCGGCGGCCGGGTCGAGCAGTTCGACCGAGGGCACGTCGACACCCGGGCGGCCGAGCAGCAGGCGCAGGTCGTGCAGCCCCTTGGCGTCGGGCAGGTACGCCGTGCTGCCGTCGTACGTAAGCCGCCAGACCGCACCGTCGCGACGGAACTCGTACGCCGGACTCGGCGCGGTGCCACTCGACACCGCTCCAGCCGACACCGGCCCAGTCGACACGGAGCCCGATGACACCGCCTCGGTCGACGGCGCGTCGGTGAGCCGGGCGAGCACCTGCCGCATGTCGAGGGCGCGGGCCTCCGGTTCGACTGTGGCGCGCAGGGCGGCGGCGGTCGCCGCGTCGCCCGGACGGCCCCGGTTGGCGAGCGCTTCGGCGAGGGCGGTGCCGGCGATGAGCGACCACGGCCGGGCGCCCATCCGGTCGGCACCGGCGCGGGCGGCGGTGAAACCGGCGACCGCAGCGTCCCAGCGCTGCTCGGCGGCGTCGACAACGGCCAGCCAGTGGTCGACCGGGCCGCTGACCTCGCAGCCGAACATGGCGACCAGCCACTGGCCACGGTACGGCAGCAGGGCCTGCCGGACCTCGGCGCAGCGCGAAGGGTCGGCGGCGGTGGCCTGGGCGCGCAGCCGCTGCCACAGCGGGGAGATCGGCCCGCCGTACCCGGCCGCGGCGGCGTCGAGCTGTGCGGTGAGTCGGGCGGCGGTGTGGTGGTCGCCGCGTTCGGCGGCGGTGATCGCCCGGAGCAGTTCCCGGTGCGGGTGGTCGGTCACGGTGAGCTTGTCGATCAGGGCCTCGGCCTCGTCGAACCGCCCCTGTAGCAGCCGCAACGACCAGCGCAGGTGGTGGCCGAAGAAGACCTGGTCGGCGTGCTCCCACGCGTCGAGGTCACCGAGCTCGGCGTAGTCGGCTTCGGCTCCGGCGAAGTTGCCACGGAAGGCACTGATGATGCCGCTGTCGATGGCGGCGGCCATCCGGTGCCGGGGCTTCTCGGTCTCCCGTCCGGCGGTCACGAAGGCGGTGAGTTCGTCCAGGTAACCGGGGTCGCCGAGTTCGACCAGCGCCACCCAGCGCAGGGAGGTGGACCACAGCTCGGTCTCCCGGTCGCCGGCGCGCCGGGCGACGTCGCGGATCTCCCCGGTGAGGGCGGCGCGGTCGGCCGCGGTGCCCAGCCCCCAGGTGGCGTCGTGCCGGGCCCAGAGACTGAAGGTGAGCGCCTCGTCGTCCTGGCCCTGCCGGGCGAGGGTCTCGGTGGCGGTGATCAGGCCGGTCACGAGCGCGCCGATCGGGGCATCCCGCTCGGGGTCCCCGATGAACCGCTGGTGCGCCTCCCGCACCAGCGCGTCGGTGTCGATGCCGAGACTGGGATTCATCCGGTAGTGGCGCTGGACGGTGACGGCGAACCGGGCCAACAGGGCCGGATCGTCGATGCCCAGCGCCAGGGCGGTGGCGTCGGCGAGCAACAGGCGCGCCTCGTCGCGGTCGCCGGTGTGGAAGAGCCGGTCAGCCAGCTCCATCATGATCTTGACCCGTTGGGGGTCGTCCCGCACGACCTGCAACGCGCGGCGGAAGTGGACGGCCGACTCCTCCAACGCCAGCCGGCAGCTGGCATCCCGGGCGGCGGCAACCAGCAGGTCGGTGGCGCGGGCCGCGTCGAGGCGGTCGCCGGCGAGCCAGGCGTGGCGGGCCAGGTCGGCGGGGATCAGAAACTGGCCCAGCGAGGCATGCTCGTCGACGGCACGGACGACGGCGGCGTGACGGGCCCGGCGGTCGTCGGCGGCGAGACCGTCGTAGAGCGTCTCGCGGACCAGGTCGTGGACGAAGGCGTACCGGTCGTCGCCGCCGGCGAGCACGAGCCGCGCGGTGACCGCGGCGTCGAGGATTTGATCGAGCCGGGCCGGCGCCAGGCCGGCGCTGGCCGCGAGCATCTCACTGTGGAACTCCCGGCCCAGCACGGCGGCGACGGTGAGCGTGTCGACCACCGTGGCGGGCAGGAGATCCAGGCGTCGGCGCACCACCTCCCGTACGCCGGGGGCGAGGCCGCTCACCGAGCCGGCGGTGTGCCACAGCCGGGCGGTCTGCTCGACGAAGAAGGGATTGCCGCCGGTGCGGCGGTGCACGTCGTGGACACAGTCGGCAGCGGGCTCCCGGCCGGCGGTGCGGGCCATCAACGCGCCGACCTCGTCACGGGACAGACCGGTGAGGCTGATCGTGGTGGCCTTGGCCACCAGCGACATCAGCAGCGGCCGCAACGGATGGTCGCCCGACTCGACCTCCGCGTCCCGGTACGTGCCGACGAAAAGCAGCCGCTCGAACCAGGTGTGCTGGGCGGCGAACCGGAGCAGCCGCATCGACGCCGCGTCGGCCCAGTGCAGGTCGTCCAGGACCACCATGACCGGCCGGCGCTGGGAGACGGCGACCAGCGCGGTGGTGACCGCGTCGTAGAGGGCGAACGCCTCCTGCTCGGCCGCGTCACCCTCGCCCGGCAACCCGCCGTCGCCAGGCATTCCGGCCGGCGTCAGCAGGCCCGGGTCGGGGCTCGCCGGGCCGACCGCCTCGCCGAGCAGCAGCGCGAGCGCCGGCTCGGCGGACTCCCGGGCCACCGCCCAGTCGTCGGGCGACCGGCGCAGCCCGCGCAGGATCTGCACCCAGGGCCAGTAACCCGGCGCGCTCGCCGAATCCCAGCAGGCGGCGCCCAGCACCAGCGCGCCCTGCCGGCGCGCCTCGTCCGTGGCGGCGGTCACCAGGGTCGTCTTGCCGATGCCAGGCTCGCCGGTGACCAGGACGAGACCGCCGTGACTGGCCGCAGCCCGGTCGACCTCGGCGCGCAGCAGGCCGGCGGGATGGTCCCGCCCGATCATGACTCCGCCGGACCGCGCCTTCATGGCAACCGACGGTAGCCGACACCGCCGACACCACGGGCGGTCCCGGCGACGACACCGAGTGCATGCACCCGCCGGGGCAGGCGGACTATCCGCGTACCGCCGAGATGCCGGCGGGGTCGGGTGCCGGCGGTGCGGGTGCCGGCCCGGTGCCTGCGGGCCCGATCGCGGCGAGCAACGTGCAGCCGGCCGCAAGCAGGTACGCCACACCGGTCAGCCACGGCACGGCGGTCATCGTGCTGCCCACGCCCTGCCCGGCGAGCAACGCCGTGCCGGTGAACTGGAAGGCGGCGGAGGCGAGCAGCAGGACCACCACGAAGCCGTGGTACGCCCCACGCAGGCCCGCCGCCAGCGCGATGGCGGCGGCCAACAGCAGCACCGCCAGCACGGCGGTGATCAGGGCGTAGAGCCGGTAGCGCAGCGCCTCGTCCGGCTGCCAGTAGTCCTCGATGCCGCCGAACAGGCCGGCAGCCGCCACCGCAGCCAGCGCGGCGGCCAGCACGGCCACCGCCACCGCCACGAACCGCGCCCACCGCCGACGGACCGCGACGGTGCCGGCCAGCAGCAACCCGACGTAGGCCGGCAGCGGCGCCACCTCCACGAAGTACTCGATCAACGGGTGGGGCACACCGGGCAGCTCGGACTTCAGGTAGACCAGGTCCAGTCCGATGACGACTCTGCCGTCGGCGGAGAACCAGGGCAGGGTGAAGGTCGCGAAGGCCACCACGGCGAGGAGCACCAGCCCGGCCCGGCCGGCGCGACTCAGCGTCGATACCGTCACCGGCCCGACCCTAGTCACCCCGTGCGTGCCGCGCTGCCCCGCCACGAGCGGAGGACGGCCGCCAGCTCGATCAATGACGTGTCGCCACGCCGCCGAGGTGGGCCAGGATCGCCTGGTTGGCCTCCCAGCCGTCCGGGAACTTGACCGGCACGTCCAGCTGCGGCGCCTCGGTCGACGGGTGCGCGTCCAGCAGCTCGCCGATGCCCGCCCGGGCCACCACGATGCAGGCCTGCCGGTGCCGGGAGGCGAGCACGCAGAGCCGCCCCGACTCCAGGTGGAACGCGGTCGCGTCCCGTCGACCCGACAGTGGGTGCAGCACGATCGTCACGTCGTACTCGCGGCCCTGGAGCCGGTTGGCGGTGTCGACGGTGACGCCCGCACCGGCCTCGCCCAGGTGCGCCCGGATGGCCGCGACCTGGTCGCGGTGCGCGGCCCCGACGGCGATCCGGTCCGCGGTGACCGGCGCGCCACCGGGCACCTGCTCGCAGACCGCGACCGCGCCCCGCCGCAAAACGCGGACCGCGAGCACGGCACACGCGGCGGCGGCCTCGGCGTCGGTACGCAGCGTGTGCCGTGCCGGCAGCTCGTACAACGCCCAGCCGGTGGCCACCGCCAGCTCCACCGCCCGGTCGACGGCGTCACCCGGCCCGACCTCGGTGAGCTGCAAGGCCCGGTCAGCGGACGCGGTCCCGGCGCGGAACCCGGTGAACGGGTAGAACGCCCGCGACACCACCGCGGCGGCCGAGGCCGGCAGCCGCCAGGACACCGGCAACCGGTGCACCGGCAGCTGCGGGTTGTGCCGCAGCAGCACCGCCACCGCCGACTGCATCGGATCCCAGGTCAGGCCCGCCCACCGCCCGGTCTCCACGGTGGAGAACGGGTCCAGCTGCCCCGGATCCCCCACGAACAGGGCCCGTTCGAACCGGCCGGCCACGCGCAACAGGGCGTCCGAGCGCATCTGGTACGCCTCGTCCACGATCGCCCACGGCCAGGAGCCCTCGGTGACCGTGGCCCATTTGGCGGCCGTACCGATGATCACGGCCGACGCGGCCAGGTCGGTGACCTTCGCGGCGACCCGGACCTGCTCGTGGGCGCGCACCCGCTCCGACGGCCGGTAGTCGCCGGCGGACAGCCGGCCGACCCGCAGCTCGGGCGCCTTCCGGGCGAGCCGGTCGATCAGGTCGTCCACCTGCTCGTTGGTCTGCGCGATGATCACCAGCGGTTCGCCGGCGCCGGCCAGCTCCACGGCGGCCCGCACCACCAGGGTCGACTTGCCGGCCCCCGGCGGCGAGTCGACCACCACGCCCCGATGGTCACCGGAGCGCAGGTCGGCCAGCACGGACGTGATCACCCGCTCGGCCTCGACCGCGGGCGGCACCGCCAGCTGCGACAGCATCAACCCCACCTCCCCACCCGGCGTCCCGCACCCTACCGGCAGCCGCCGACGGGCTCAGCCAAGATCGTGCGCGTACGCCAGGGCGAGCCGCCGGTGCTCGGCGTCGTCGGGGCTGGCGCAGCGTGTCGTCCTCGGGTACGGCCACCAGCGGTAGCGGCGGGTGGGAGTCATGCGCGTCGTCGAGCAGGTGATTGGCCGACACCTGACGCAGAACCTGCTCGTCCACGGCGATCCGACCGGCGTTGACGTCCGCGATGAACCGCTCAGTGGCGGCAGGGTCCATAAGGGTCGACACCCTCGTCCACCATCCTGGTGGCCCAGAACTTGGCCAGCCCGTACCGGCGCTGGTCGGCCATCGCCTCGGCGAACG
The DNA here is from genome assembly GCF_040682255.1 of Micromonospora sp. NPDC051296. NCBI lineage: Bacteria > Bacillati > Actinomycetota > Actinomycetes > Micromonosporales > Micromonosporaceae > Micromonospora > Micromonospora sp. NPDC051296. The sequence continues at coordinate 13,643 of NZ_JBFBAO010000137.1, forward strand.
GGGCGCCGAGCTTGTCCAGAAGGCCGTGCAGCAGATGCTGGTCAGCGCAGCGCCGGGGGAACCAGTCGAGCAGCGCCTCTTCCAGATCTTCGGGCTGCCACCGGCTGAGCAGACCGTCACCGTCGGCCCACCGGTGGTCGAGCAGCGCCTCGACGGTGAACGGGTCCACCGGGCGGCGTTGCCGCCGAGCCCACCGTTCGAACCGCCGGACCAGCCGGTCCCGCCCGGGGATGAAAACATCGTCCGGTGCCGAGGTGTAGACCATCCGCATGCCGGCCGACGGTACCCAATCGGATTCCCTCATCACACGCGGCATGCCGTCACGGCGGCCTTCCCTGGTGGCCGGGTCGAATGGGCGGGTCAGCCCGGGCGGTGTTGTGTCCGTCAAGGGTGATTTCACACAGACATAAATACGTCTGTGTGAAATCGGGCCTTGGAGTGGAGGTAGGCCGAGAGCGTGCACGAAGTCCGCGCCCACCAGCGCGGCGCCCACGGCGAGGGGCCAGGGCCGACCGGCGGGGTCACTCCACCTGCCTTCCGAGCTGACCATCGGTGGCAGTTGCCCTCGTTGATCTCCTATCATGAGCCTTCGTCTCATTCGCGAGGGTGGATACCGTGAACGATCGGATCATGGAAGGTAAGACCGTCGTGATCACCGGGGCCAGCGCGGGCATCGGTGCCGAGGCGGCCCGCCGGCTGGCAACCCTGGGCGCGACCGTGGCGGTGGTCGGCCGGTCGCCCGAGAAGACCGCCGCCGTCGCCCGCGAGGTCGGCGCCGAACCGCTGGTCGCCGACTTCGCCCGGCTGGCGGACGTACGCAAGCTCGCCGACACCCTCCTGGACCGCTACCCCCGCATCGACGTCCTGGCCAACAACGCCGGCGTCGTGCTGTCCAAGCGGAGCCGCACCGAGGACGGGCACGACCTGATGTTCCAGGTCAACTACCTGGCCCCGTTCCTGCTCACCAACCTGCTGCTGGACCGGCTGACCAGCGCCGGGCCGGCGCGGGTCATCAGCACCTCCAGCAACGGCAACCGGTTCGGCGGCGTCGACATCGACGACATCGAAGGCGCCCGCAAGCGATCCGAAATGCTCCGGTACGGCACGACGAAACTGCAGAACATCCTGTTCACCCGCGAGTTGGCCCGCCGTACGCGGGGCAGCGGGCTGACCGCGGCGGCGTTCCACCCGGGCGTGATCCCCAACACCGAGATCAACCGGGCCACGCCGCTGATCGCCGCGCTGGTGCGGAATCGCCTGCTGGGCGGCCTGTCCACCCTCGAGGAGGGTGCCGCACCGCTGGTCCACCTGGCCACGATGCCCGATCCGGAGGCGGCCAACGGCGGTTACTACCACCGCCTCAAGCCCAACGGGCCAGCGCACCGGCAGGCCAAGGACGACCAACTGGCGACCCGCCTGTGGGAGCGCACGGCCGAGCTGCTCGGCGTGCCGGTGGCGTGACCCCGGCCTGGACCGCCGGCACAGGACTTCTATCGACCAGGTTGCCGCCTGCGACGGAAGAGGCAGTGGCCGACGGCGATTGCACCGGCAGCGACGGCCATCCCGACGGCAAGGTAGGCGAGCCGACCAGTCGTGTCGCGCTCGTCCTCGGATCGATCGGAGGGTGCAGACCGAGCCGGATCGTCTGCCACCCGAATGGGTTCCCGGCTGTCTACCGGCGGGCCAGTTGCAATCGCAGCGTGGTACCGGTCATCGACGACGGCCGTGAAGCGGCGGGCACGGCGGGAGGTCTCGGCCTTCATCCGCGGCCCTCGCGCCTCCGCCCAGAAGCGCCGGCCCGCAGCGCCTTTGAAGAACTGGTCGGCGAGGACTTCCAGGTGCGGCTCACTCAGGAGGTCGACCTCCCACATCAACTGCCAGTGGGAGACGATCAGGTTTGTGTAGACGTGCTTACGGAACCACTCCAGGTCCGTCGACTGCCCGATCGGGCCCCAGCACTCAAGCAGCCCAGGGTCGTCGATGGCCATCTTGAGCAGATCGGTGTGCAATGCCCTGAGCGCCTGTTCACGGGCCGCCTTAGCTTCCCGAGCCTGGATGATCAGCGAAGCAACCACACCGGTGAGCGCAAGCCCGGCGAGGATCGCGGACGCGGCTCCGTACGCCTGCCCGACGTTGCCGAGCAGCGGCCAGTCATATCCAGGTCGCTCGGCGGCGTGCCGGGCCACCGCCCGAGCCTGCGTGACCTCCACCCACAGGTCGGCCAGCCGGTGCTTGACCGCCTGGAACGAGCCGACCGGCCG
>NZ_JBFBAO010000138.1:0-15864 GCF_040682255.1 Micromonospora sp. NPDC051296
AGGTCGGCGTCGTCGGCGACCGTGCCGGGTGGTTCGCCGAGGACCGCCGCGATGTCGTCCCGCATGCCGTCCCGGGTGAAGGGTCGCGTGTGTTCGGCCTCAACGCCCAATCTGGGTCTCCCCTGTCCGACGGAGTCCTCGCGTCACTCCCACACGAGTCTGTGCCGACGCCAAGGTAACAAGCGAGCCCGGGTACGTACAGTAGAAAGAACAATCTACTTACAATAAGCTCCACACACGACGAGCGACGATCGGTCGGGCTCACCAGTGACCGGCGGAGAGGTGGGATCCGCGATGGCGACCGGCCTACCCGTCGAGGGCACCTGCCAGGTCTGGTGGACTCCGGTCGCGCTCCCGGACGAACCCGCCCTGCACGCTCTGCTCGCCGCCGGGGAACGCCGCCGGCACGCGGAGTTCGGCGATCCGCACGGACGCGCGGCGTACCTCACCGCGCGGGCGGTGACCCGGCTGGTGCTCGCCGGCATGCTCGGCACCCCGACGTCCGAACTCGACTTCGCGGCGGTCTGCCGGCAGTGCGGCGGGCCGCACGGCAAGCCGGTGCTGCGTTCACCATCGGCGCCGGTGACGTTCTCCGTCTCGCACTCCGGGCGGTGGTGCGTGGTGGCGTTCACCGTGCGGACCGAGATCGGCGTCGACGTCGAACGGATCGCGCTGCGCGGCGGCACGCTCCCGCTGCGCGCCCTGGCCCCGACCGAACGGGTGGTGGTCACCGGCCCGGGTGTCCGGGACCGGACGACCGCCTTCGTCCGGTACTGGACCAGGAAGGAGGCGCTGCTCAAGGCGACCGGCGACGGGCTGAGCATCGACCCGGCGACGATCACCGTGACCGGGCCGGACCAGCCGGCCGCCCTGCTGCGCTGGGACGGCGCGCCCGCCCCGGCCGACCCACCACACCTCACCGACCTGGCGGCACCCACCGGGTACGCCGCCGCGCTGGCCGGTCTCGGCCGGCCGCTTGTCGTGTCCTACCACGACGGCGGAGCACTTCTCAGGAAAGGGATCTGATGTCTGACGACACCCGCACGGTGGCGGCGCCCGCGCCGGCCCCGGCGCCGCCCGACGAGTTCGTCCCCCCGATCACCGGCCGCAAGCGCACCCTCGCCCTCGTCGTGGTGCTCACCGGGTTCGTCCTGGACCTGCTCGACATCACCATCGTCAACGTGGCGCTGCCGTCCATCCGCGACGGCATCAACGCCACCGCCTCCACCATGCAGTGGCTGGTGGCCGGGTACGCGCTCGCCTTCGCCTCGACCCTGATCATCTCCGGCCGGCTCGGCGACATCGTCGGGGTACGCCGGATGTTCCTGATCGGCGTCGCCGGCTTCACCTTCACCTCGCTGCTCGCCGGCATCGCCCAGACGCCCGAGCAGCTGATCGTGCTGCGCTTCCTGCAGGGTGCGATGGGCGCGGTGATGGTGCCGCAGGTCTACACCCTCATCCAGCTGCTCTACGCGCCGAAGGAACGCGGCAAGGCGTTCGCCGCGATGAGCGCGGCGCTGGCCTTCGGCACGGTCGGCGGCCCACTGGTCGGCGCGCTGCTGACCACCGCCAACGTGGCCGGCCTGGGCTGGCGGTCGATCTTCCTGGTCAACGTCCCGATCGGCATCGCCGCCTTCTTCGCCGCGCGGGCTCTGCTGCCCGAGTCGGAGCGTAACCGCCGGGACCGGCTCGACCTGGTCGGCGCGGCACTGATCACGGTGGCGGTGCTGCTGATCGTCTACCCGCTGGTGCAGGGTCGCGAGCAGGACTGGCCCGTCTGGACGTACGCCAGCATGGCCGGCGGCCTGGCCGTCTTCGCGGTGTTCGTGCTGCACCAGCGGGCCCGTACCGAGTCGCCGCTGGTGCCGATGTCGCTGTTCCGGCACCGCTCGTTCAATTCCGGTCTGGTGGTGGTCTTCCTCTTCCAGGGCGCGGTGATGTCGTTCTTCCTGGTCATCACGATCTACCTACAGATCGGCGTCGGCTTCAGCATCCTGCGCGCCGGCCTGTCCGGGCTGCCCTGGGACATCGCCGTGCCGCTGCTCGGCTGGCTCTCCGCCCGGGCGATCACGCCCAAGCTCGGCCGGGTCGGCCTGCAGATCGGGCTGCTGCTGCTGATCGCCAGCATGTTCTGGTTCATGTGGGTCATCCACGCCACCCCGCAGGTCTCCATCTGGCAGCTGCTCGCGCCGATGTTCGTCGGTGGCGCCGGCATGGGCATGACCTTCCCGCCGCTGATGGGCTACTCGCTGCACGACGTGCCGGGCGAACAGGCCGGATCCGCCTCCGGGGTGGTCAACGCCAACTACCAGATCGGTGTCACCCTGGGCATCGCGGCGTGCGGCACGCTGTTCTTCAGCCTGCTGGCCGTCCAGGCGCCGGCGGCGGTAGACGACGTGGCGCCGCGGCTGCGCGCCGACCTGGTCGCCACGGGCGTCTCGGACGCCCAGGCCGGCCAGATCAGCGAACGGTTCCGCGACTGCCTCACCACCCAGCTCCATGCGGCGGATCCGACGCTGCGCCCGGCCGGCTGCGACAGCGTGAGCCTGGCCGCCGGCAGCGGGGACACCACCGCCCGGGTCATCGAGGAGCGGGCGTTCGAGACCAGTCAGGTCAGTTTCCAGCGGGCGATGGTCGGCACGCTCTGGTACAGCGTGATCAGCTTCGCCCTGGCCCTGCTGGGCAGCTTCCTGCTGCCCCGCCGCTGAGCGGTCCATTTACCACGCGGCTCCGGTGCCACCGTCACCGGTGGCACCGAAGCCGCGTTTGGAAGTCCGCTCTGATACCCAGGTCGGGACTCAGCCCAGGGCGGTCCGGTAGGTCGCGAAGGTCCAGACGTGGCCCTGCGGGTCGCGGCAGGTGAACTCGTACGAGTCGTGCGGCTTGCTCTCGGGGGCGAGCAGGATCTCGGCGCCCCCGGCGACCGCCCGGTCGTGCAGCGCGTCCACCTCGGTGTCGGTCTCGACCCGCACGAACGTGCCGGCGGACGCGGCGCCGAGGGCCAGCGGCTCGCCGAGGCGCAGCCCGTCGTTGGCCGGGTTGATCATGATCAGCCCGTGGTCACCGATACGCAGCTCGGCGTGGTACACGTTGCCCGCCCCGTCGTCGAAGACGGCCAGCGAGGTGAAGCCGAAGGTGTTCACCAGCCAGTCGATGGCCTTCGCCGGGTTCTGGTACGCGATGTACGGTGCGACGGTGGGCGGGACGGAGGAATCGGCCATGGGTCACTCCTCGGAGTCGATGCTGCGGATTCAGGATGAGCAATCACTCTATGTGCTCTTCGCGTCCGGCCGGGAACGAAGCGGCGAACGATCTGTCGACTAGTCGTCAGTCGAGCTTCGGCGCGTAGCTGCCGAAGCCCCACAGGTGACCCTCGAAGTCCCGCACCACGTACTCCCGGGAGCCGTAGTCCGTGTCGGTCAACGGCATGACCACCTCGGCGCCGGCCGCGACCGCCCGGTCGTGGTGCGCGTCGACCGCGTCGCCGACGTGCACGTACACGCCCTGGCTGGTGAACGGCAGGTCACGCGGGCTGCCCATGGGCAGGCTCGACGAGCCGGCCGGACCGAGCTGGAAGGTGCCGATGCCCCAACGCAGCTCGGCGTGCACGACCTGGCCCTCGCCGCCAGTGGTGGTCTCCAGCACCTCGAAGCCGAAGGCGACGCACAGCCAGTCGATCGCGGCGCCCGGATCCTGATAACGCAGGAAGGGGATGATGGGCGCGACCACATCGGACATGAAGATCCTCCAGTTGTCGACAAACAACACCACACCCTACCCGCAGACACTCCCGGTGAGCACAGTCGACACCGCGCGGGTCAGCGGGCCCGGACCGCCAACGGCAGCCGGTCGTACGAACGCAGGCTGGCGTGCCGGCGCCGCACCGGCGGCGCGGCCGGCCCGAGGAGCTCCACCGCGCCCACCAGCCGCTCGAAGACGACCACCGACATCAGCCGGGCCAACGCGGTGCCGAGGCAGTGGTGCAGGCCGCCACCGAAGCCGAGGTGCGGATTGGGGTCACGCCCGACGTCGAGGCGCTCGGCGTCGGCGAACACCGTGGCGTCCCGGTTGGCCGCGCCGAGCAGCAGCAGCACCGTCCGCCCGGCCCGGATCTTGACACCGGCCACCTCGACCGGTTCGCGGGCCACCCGGATCACGTTCTGGATCGGCGCGTCGTACCGCAGGAACTCCTCCACCGCCGAGGGCACCAGCGCCGGGTCGGCGCGCAGCCGGCGCAGCTGCTCCGGATGGTCGAGCAGCGCGGCGACCCCGTTGGAGACCAGGCCCATGGTGGTCTCGAACCCGGCGTGGAACAGAAAGAGCATGTTGTCCACGAAGTCCGCCACCGCCAGCCGGTCGGTGGCGGACTCCTCCCAGTACATCCCGGCCAGCGTCGGCCCGCCCGGGCTGTCGCGCCGTACCGACAGCAGCTCGGCCAGGTAGTCGTGCAGCCAGGGCAGCGCCGCGTTGATGTCCCGCAGGTCGGCCGGGGTGAGGTTGGCCGCGTCGAAGACCTTGGCCAGCGAGATGACCCGGGTCAGCACCTCCGGTCGGTCCTCCATCGGGATACCGATCAGGTCGCACACCACCCCGACCGGCAGCGGCACCGCCAGCTCGGTCACCACGTCGAGACGGCCGCGGTCCAGGGCGGGTTCCAGCAGCGCGTCGGCCGCCGCGCCGATCTGCCCGGCCAGCCGGCGCACCACCGGGGTGCCCAGCGCCCGGCCGATGAACCGCCGCAGTCGGGTGTGCTCCGGTGGGGTGCGGGTGAGCACGATCCGGTTCAGGAACTCCACGCCCGGGCCGTCGCCGAGGGTGAGCCGGGTGTACTCCGGTGGCATCCGGCTCTCCAGCCGGTGGTCCCGCAGCAGGGTGGACACCACCGCGTGCCCGGTGACCAGCCACTGGCCCAGCTCCGCCCGGGACAGCGGGCCCCGGGCGCGCAACTCGGCGTAGGCCGGGTAGGGGTCGTCCTGGGTCGCCAGGAACGCCGCGGACAGGTGGGGACGCGCGGTGTCGGCTCGCATGGAAAGAACTATCCGGGAGTACGCGCCGGTCGACAAGACCCGACATACGTCATCGCCGTACGGGGCGGCGGCTGGGCTGGGCCGTCGACACTGTCGACACCTGTCGTGTCGTGTTCTAGGCTCACCACGTGCGTGACGAACCCGCTTCCGTCGGTCAACGTCTCCTGGCCCTGATGGACCACTACCGTGGCCGGGACAGCGCCCTGAACGAGCAGGTCCTGTGGCGCCTGCGCGGCCCGTACGACCACGAGGCGATGACCCGGGCGGTCGCCGCCCTCAGCGCGCGGCACGAGCCGTTGCGGACCACCTACCCGCACGGCCGGCGGCTGCGCCAGCGGATCCACGAACCACGACCGGTGCCGGTGCCGCTCACCGACGTGTCGGCCGAGCCCGACCCGGCCGCCGCCGCCCGCCGGATCGTGGCCACCGAGGTGGCCACCGGGGTCGACGCCTCGGTGTGGCCGCTGCGGCCGGTGGTGGTCCGGATCGACCCGCAGCACCACCTGGTGGCGCTCACCCTGCACCACTACTGCTCCGACGACTACTCCAACGCCCTGCTGGCCCGGGATCTGCGCGCCCTGTACGCCGCGGAGACCGGCGAGCCGGCCGACCTGCCCGTACCGCAGTGGCAGTACGCGCAATGGGCCCGCTGGCAGTCCGAGCAGCTCTCCGGGGCGAACCTGGAGCGGCTCACGGAGTACTGGACCGGCAAGCTCAGCGGCGCCCGCCTGGTGGAGCTGCCCGCCCGCCGGTCGCGTCCGGTGCCCGACGGCGAGCCGCCGTGGATCTCCGTCGAGCATTACGTCGACGCGGAGACCACCGCCGGCCTGCGGCAGCTCGCCCGCCGGCACCGCACCACGTTGTTCCCGGTGACCCTGGCGGTGTTCTACGCGCTGCTGCACACCGAGACCCGCGCCGACGACCTCACGGTGGCCTCGCTGTTCGCCAACCGCACACAGCCGCAGGTCCGCGACACCGTGGGCTTCTTCGCCAGCATGGTGCTGCTGCGCGAACGCGTCACGCCGGGCACCACCCTGAGCGAGCTGATCGCGCAGACCCGCACCACCGTGATGGCGGCGATGCGCCACCAGGATCTGCCCCACCAGCTGCTCCCGCCGGACACCGTGGCCGGTGGCACCGGGCGCACCGACGACGTGCTGTTCCAGCTGCTGGGCGGGCTGATGACCCGGGCCGACATGGCCGGCGAGGAGCTCGACGACATGGAGGCCCAGCTGGAGCGGCGGCGCTTCGCGCTGGAGTTCGTGGTGGTGCCGCAGGGCGACACGCTCTCCGCACTGCTGCTCTGCTCGCGCGCCGAGTTCGATCCGGCCTGGGCGGACGCCTTCGTCCGCGACTACGTCAGCCTGGTCCGGCGTGCGGTCACCGACGCCGACGTCCCGCTCGCCGAGCTGCGCGCCGCTCCGATCAGCTGAGCGGACCCCGTCCACCGGGGTGCCGGCCGCGCCACAGTCGGATAACAGTCAACGCCGCACCATTAATTGAGTCGGCAAATAACGGCGTCGCCCGAGGTCACCGTATTGAGGAATTTCCCAGGCTGTCATACGGCTGTCACTTGGGACTGCAAATTGCATCCGCCTCGACATGGGCGACAATCCGGTTAAGCGTTCGGAATCGGACCGATTCGACCAATATATTTCTCCGGGGGAAGGTCCGGGGTCGGTCGGCCCCCTACCGACCCGACCACCGGCCTGCCTGAGCCCCCCGGAGGGCGCTGGTCAACCCCGGCTGCGACCGGCCAGCGGGCCGGGACACCAGCGCACCACGCGCGCCTCGGAGACCACCGGATGGGCCCTGCGCCGGCGCACCACCGGCCTGAGCTGCCGGCGCATCATGCGCCCGATCTGCTCCGACGCCGCGACCCGCCCACCGACGTGCCGCTCCAGCATCGCCCGCTCCGCACCGCACCGCACGACCACCGCGGCACCCGCCGCGCTGGCACCGGCGGCCACGTCCACCAGGGAGGCGAACCCCACCTCGTCGACGGCGGTCACCTCGGTCAGATCCAGCTCGACGCGATCCGGCCGCGAGTCGACGTGGTCCAGCATGTACTCGGCCACCCGGGTAACGTACCCGGCGGTGCTCCGGTCGACGCTGCCGCTGACCGAAATCGCGACGGCGGTTTGGCTCACTCTACGGGCCTTGACCATCGGCAACACTATTCCCCCCTCCTGCTGGTGTTACACCCTAGAGCGCACGTACACGGCCTGGGAATGACCGATCGGCTTCAATACTGGGACGTCCGCGTGCTATCTCTCCCGATCAATTCTGATAGGCGAGGATGCAGGTGACTTTCCGTGTTTTCACCGGAGAATCTCCTGACCCGCCCGCCCCGGCCCGGCGCCGGCCCACCGCCCGGCGATGAGCAGCACCTTTGGTCGAGGCCACCGACGCCGATCGATCCGGGCCAGCGGGTCGACGCCCGGAGGCCGGAGCCGATCAACGCCGATCCGACCCGTTGGCGTGACGGCCTGTGATCATCTAGGCACTGGCCCGGTCAGGTTGACAAAGTCGGCGGAACCCTTGACACGGCCCGGATCGGCGGGGCACAAAAGACACCCGTGGATGTGTGGTGTGTCCTCATGCCACCCTTGCCTGCGCGACGAACCCAACACACACTAGACAGATGAGCGCACCGGCCCTGGCACCACGCTTCGACGCCCTGGACCCGAACGTCGTCGAGGATCCCTACCCCGAGTACGCACGCCTGCGCGCCGCCGGGCCGCTGTGCCGGATCGGGCCGGGCAGCTGGGGCGTCACCCGCCTCGCCGACGTCACCGCGTTGCAACACGACCCGCGACTGGGCAGCGAATTCCCCGCCGGTTACCACGAGGTGTCGGTGGGCGACGGGCCGGCGAGCGCGTTCTTCCAGCGGATCATGCTCTACCGCGACCCGCCGGACCACGTCCGGCTGCGCCGGCTGATGAGCCGGGCGTTCAGCCCGGCGGTCGTCCGCCAGCTGCGCTCCTACGTCGAGGAGCTGGTCGACGAGCTGCTCGTCCCGGCCCTGGCCGCCGGCCGGATGGACCTGGTGCCCGAGCTGGCGTACCCGCTGCCGGTCCGGGTGGTCTGCCGGCTGATGGGCATCCCGCCGGAGTCCACCGAGGACGTGCGCCGCCATGCGATGAACCTCGGCCGGGCGTTCACCGCGGTGGTCCCCGAGCACGCCCGTGCGGAGGCCGACGTGGCCGTCCGGTGGCTGCGCGAGCACATCGGCGCGCTGCTCGACCAGCGCCGGGCCCGCCGGGGTGACGACCTGCTCTCCCGGCTGCTCGACGCCGAGGAGTCCGGCGACACCCTCAGCCACGACGAGATCGTCGACAACACGGTCTTCTCCTTTTTCGCCGGCTTCGAGACCACCGTGCACATGATCACCACCGGCGCGGCCGCCCTGCTGAACCACCCCGACCAGCTTGACCGGCTGCGCGCCGACCGGACGCTGGTCGGCACCGCCGTCGACGAGTTCCTGCGCTGGGACGCGCCGATCCAGGGCACCGCGCGATACGTCCGCGAGCCGATCGAGATCGGCGGGCGTACCGTCCGGCGGGGTCGGGTGCTGGTGCTGATGATCGGCTCGGCGAACCACGACGAGCGTCGCTTCCACCGGCCCGACCGGCTGGACGTGGGCCGGGCGGACAACCCGCACGTCACCTTCGGCGGCGGCGCCCACCTGTGCCTGGGCGCCTTCCTGGCCCGGATGGAGGGAGCCGTGGTCTTCGACCGGCTGGCCCGCCTCGCCGTGCTGGAGCCTGACGGCCCGACCGTACGCGAGCGGGACACCCCGTTCCGGGCGTACGCCTCGGTCCCGGTCCGGATCGGCTGACCGCACCCGCCCCGGGCCGGCGCGGCCTACCGCCGGGCCGGCGTGGGCTCAGTCGACCGGCACGGCCTCCAGCACGGTCAGGGTGGGCGAGCCGATGACCTGGGTCAGCCGCAGCCCGACCCGCTCCAGCAGCCGGCCGGTCTCGTCTTCGCCGCGGTGCGCGCCACCGGTGAGCACCATCGCGTGCACGTCGAACAGCTTCGCCATGTCGAAGGTGTCCCCGGGCGGCAGCACGGCCTCCAGCAGCACCAGCCGCGAGTCGGGCCGCATGGCGGCCCGGACGTTGCCGAGGATGCGCGCGGCTTCGTCGTCGTCGAACCCGGGCAGCACCGTCTTGAGCAGGTAGCCGTCGCCGCCGGCGGGCACCGCGTCGAAGGCGTCGCCGGGCACCACCTCGCAGCGGTCGGTCACCCCCGCCTCGGCCAGCACCTTGGCCGCGCCCGCCACCACGTGCGGCAGGTCGAACAGCACGCCGCGGACCGCGGGGAAGCGGGTGAGCAGGCCGGCCAGGAAGCCACCGGTGCCGCCACCGACGTCGACCAGGGTGCCGAACCGACGCCACGGGTACGCCCCGAGCACGGTGCGCAGGTGCAGCCGGTTGACGCTGCGCATCCAGTCGTCGACCCGCGCGCTCTCCTCCGGATGCCCGGCGAGGTACGCCCAGTAGCCCTGACCGTGCACGTGGTCGAAGGCCGGTTCCCCGGTTCGTACCGTGTGCCCGATCGCGGACCAGGCCCGCACGTCGGAGTCGAGCAGGGTGAAGCTGTCCCGCAGCGACATCGGGTGGTCGCCGCGCAGCGGCTCGGCCAGCGGGGTGAGCGCGAACGTCGCGTCGGCGACCTCGGTGAACACGCCCCGGGCGGCGAGCGCGCGCAGCAGGCGCAGCAGCGCGCCGGGATGCGCGCCCGCCGCCCCGGCCAGCTCGACCACCGGCCGTGGCCCGTCGGCGAGCAGGTCGGCGATGCGCAGGTCGCACGCGGCCCGCAGGGCGAACGGGGTGATCTGGTCGCCCAGTTCGCCGAGCCGGACCACGGCGGACAGGTCGAGGCTGCGTCGTGCGGCCGTCATGTCAACGCCCCTTCCGTACCCGCAGCCGCTCTCCGGCGAACTGCAGCAGACCCAGTTTGTCCAGCCCGTTGCGGACCCGGTCGGTCATCAGACCGATCTGGCCGAGCGCGACGGCGACCCGCGAGAAGACCGCCTGTCGATACTTGATCATGAGGTCATGGTGGGTGGCGAAGGCCACCCCCGCGGCGCGGTCGACCTCCAGCCGCCCCCAGATGTCGTCGAGCAGGAAGCGCTGGCGGATCAGCGCCGCCGCGTCGAGGACGAGGTCCTCCCGCTCCGCCCGCTCGGCCGTGGTCAGCTGGTCGTAGAGCCCGCTGAGGGAGAGCACCCCGAAGGTGACGTGCCGTGCCTCGTCGCGGGCCACGAGGTGGGTCAGCTCCTTGATCAGTGGATCGTGGAAGCTGCTGTTGGACAACCGGAACGAGGCCATCGCGATCGCCTCGACCATGATCTGCATGCCCAGCGCGGTGACGTCCCACCGAGAGTCGGACAGGATGTCGGTGAGCAGTTCCCGCAGCGGCGGGGACACCTGGTACGGCTCGGGGATCTTCTCCCGCAGGTACCGGGAGAAGACCTCCACGTGCCGGGCCTCGTCGACCGCCTGGGTGGCCGCGTAGAACTTGCTGTCCAGGTCGGGCACGGTCTCCACCAGCCGGGCGGCGACGATCATGGCGGCCTGCTCGCCGTGCAGGAACTGGCTGACCATCCACGACTGGAACTCCCACCGGAACGCGTCCCAGGCGCGGGGACCGCGCGGCGCGAGCGGCGAGTCGGCGAACGCGGCCATCGCGAAGGCGGAGTCGTCGGGCAGCGGCTCGCCGAACGGCACATGCACCGACCAGTCGACGTCGGAGACCTTCCACTGGGCCGACTTGGCCCGTTCGTAGAGCGCCACCATCCGGGGGTCGGAGGCCTGGTAGTCCCAGGTGAGTGTGGTGTCGACCCGGGCCGGCACGACAAAGCTCATACAACACAACGTACCGATTGAGCTGACCGATGCCAATGGAGTGACGCTATCGTCGCTTCGTGAACATACGACAGACACCAGCTTCCGTGGCCCAGCGTCTGCTCTGGATGATCAAGCATTACCGCGCCGACTTCGGCGCGTTGAGCTGTCCCCTGCTGTGCCGACTGACCGGCGAGGTGGACGCCGACGCGCTGGACACCGCGTTGACCGGGCTCACCGCCCGGCACGAGTCGCTGCGTACCACGTTCACCGGCCGAGGGGCGCGGCTGGCCCAGGTCGTGCACGCGCCGGACCCGGTCGTCGCGCGGCGGGTGGACCTGTCCGACCAGCCGGACCCGGCCACCGCCGCCGACCAGGCGATCCGCGCCGAGCTGCGGACCGGGATCGACCCGACCGGGTGGCCGTCGCGGACCACCCTGTGGCGGCTCGGACCGCGCGAACACGTCCTCTGCCTGAACCTGCACCACCTGGTCACCGACGCCTGGTCCACCGGCATCCTCTTCCGCGACCTCGGCGCGTTCTACGCCCAGGCCACCGGGGCGCCCGCGCCGCTGCCCCCGACCGGCTGGCAGTACACGGAGTTCGTCCGCTGGCAGCAGGACCTGCTCGACGGCGACGGGCTGCGCCGGCACCGGGAGTACTGGCGCCGGCAACTGGCCGACAGCCAACTGCCCGCGCTCGGCTCCCCCGCCACCGAGCCACCCGCCGCCGGCCAGGGCGCGCTCGAGGGCGGACCGGCGACCTCGGACGTGGCGGTGGACCTCGACCGGGAGACCGTGGCCCGACTGCGTGCCCTGGCCCGGACCCAGCGCACCACCCTGTTCTCGGTGCTGCTGGCGGTGTTCTACCACCACCTGCACCGGGTCACCGGCCAGGACGACCTCGCGGTGGCCTCGATGTTCGCCAACCGGTCCCGCCCCGAGCTGCGCGAGACGGTCGGCCTGCTGGCCAACATGGTGCTGCTGCGGGCCCGGGTCGGGCAGGCCGCGACCTTCGCCGACCTGGTCGGGCAGGCGCACGCGGCGGCGATCGGCGCCTTCACCTACCAGGACCTGCCGTACCAGATGCTGCCGCTGGACGCGGTGCACACCGGCGGCCGGCGCGCCGACGACGTGCTGTTCAACGTGATGGCCGAGGTGCGCCACCGGACGGAGGCGGCCGGTGTCGGGTTCGAGCTGCTGGTGCCGCCCGGGCTGGGCAGCCGGTTCCGGTTCGAGCTGGCCGTCGCCCCGGTCGGCCCGGCCGACCTACGCGCCGTCTTCTTCCACACCACCGCCGCGTACACCGAGGCCGAGGCGGCCGCGTTCCTGGCCGGCTACGCCGAGCTGGCCGCCCGGCTGGCCGCCGAACCGACCGCGCCGCTGCGCGCCACCCGGCCCGGCTGACCGACGTCGACAAACGCCAGACAATACGACACTGACGTCACACACTCTTGACACCGCATCCGGCTGCTGAGAGGCTTCGACCAGCCCGACCTGGATGCTGTGACAGGAAGGTCCACATGCCACTTCACCTGCACTGGTTCCTCCCGTCCCACGGTGACGGCCGTGAGGTGGCGAAGACCCCGCAGGGCGCGCCCGTCGACCCGGCGGAGAACATCCGGCGCGCGCCGGACATCGACTACCTGGCTCAGGTCGCCGCCGCCGCCGACCGGTTCGGCTTCGCCGGCGCCCTGGTGCCCACCGGGCTGTTCTGCGAGGACCCCTGGCTGGTGTCGGCGGCTCTCGCCGGCCGGACCCGGCGGCTGATGTTCATGGTCGCGGTACGCCCAGGCTCGGTGTCCCCGGCGGTGGCGGCGCAGATGGCGGCCACCCTGCAGCGCCTGTCCGACGGTCGGCTGCTGCTCAACGTGGTCACCGGCGGCGACCGGGACGAGCAGCTGCGCTACGGCGACTGGCTCGACCACGACCAGCGCTACGCCCGCGCCGACGAGTTCCTCGACATCTTCGCCCGCGCCTGGACGGGTCGGCCGTACGACTTCGAGGGCACCCACTACCAGGTTCGCGCCGGCCGGTTGACCCGGGCACATCCGGTCACGCCACCGGTGTTCCTTGGCGGCTCCTCGGCCGCCGCGCACGAGGTGGCCGCCCGCCACGCCGACGTCTACCTGGCCTGGGGTGAGCCGCCGGAGCCGCTGGCCGCACTGGTGAAGAAGGTCCGCGACCGCGCCGACGCGCAGGGCCGCGAGCTGTCCTACGGCTCCCGGTTCCACGTGATCAGCCGGGACACCGCCGAGGAGGCCTGGGAGGTGGCCCACCGGCTGGTGGCGGGGATGCACCCGGAGACCATCGCCGCGGCGCAGCGGCGGTTCCGGCAGACCGAGTCCGAGGGGCAGCGCCGGATGGCCGCCCTGCACCAGGGCCGCACCGACGACCTCGAGGTGTATCCGAACGTGTGGGCCGGTTACGGGCTGGTCCGGCCGGGTGCCGGCGTCGCGCTGGTCGGCAGCCACGTCGAGGTGGCCGACCGCATCGAGGAGTACCACGCCCTCGGGCTGGACCACCTGATCCTCTCCGGCCAGCCGCATCTGGAGGAGGCGTACACCTTCGGCGAGGGTGTCCTGCCGATCCTGCGGCGCCGAGGGCTGCTGGCCGACCCGGAAGGAGACCGGTGACCGATCTGCGGCAGCACGCGCCAGGGCGGGCGCACCCACCGACGGAGCCACTGTCCGTGCCGGCCACCGTCCTGGTCGGCAATCCCCGGCGGGGGTCGCGCACCCTCACCGTCGCCCGGCACCTGACCGGCGCGCTGCGCGCCGGCCTCGCCGACCTCGGCGTCCACATCGGCGACCCGTACCTGGTCGACCTGGCCGAGCTGGGGGCGGACCTGCCGGCGCGGCTGATCGCCGGCACCACCGCGCACGCGCCCCTGGAACGGGTGCTCGACCGGGTCCGCGGGCCCGGCCTGCTGGTCGTGGTGAGCCCCACCTTCAAGGGCTCCTACACCGGCCTGCTGAAGCTCTTCCTCGACATGCTCCCCCGCGAGGGACTGTCGCCGGGCACGGTCGCGGTGCCGGTGATGACCGCCGGCTGGGCGCAGCACCGCTTCGTCTCCGACGCCCGGCTGCGACCGCTGCTGGTGGAGTTGGGCGCCGTGGTTCCGGTGCGCGGACTGGCGGTGCTGGAGGAGGAGTTCGGCGACCTCGACACCGCGGTCGCCGGTTGGACCGCCGCCGCGGTGCCGGTGCTCGCCGCCGTGCTGCGCAGCTGTCAGACCCCCGCGGTGAGCCCGCCCCGACTCGCGGAAACCGTACCCGTCCATCAACCCGTACAGCTCCGGTGAGCCGGGCGATCCGGAAGGAAGAAGCGACCATGAGTGAGCAGACCCCGACGGTCGTGGGGCCTAAGCAGTCCGACGAGCAGATCCGCGCCCAGGTCCAGGCCATCGTGCTCGACCTGGCGCCCAACCCCGACGGTCTCCGCGACGCGGAGACGGCCCTGGTCCAGGACCTCGGCTTCCACTCGCTGGCCCTGATGGAGCTCGCCTTCGCGCTGGAGGACGAGTTCGACCTCGAACCGATCGACGAGAAGACCGCCCGGTCGATCACCACGCTCGGCACGGTACAGGAGCACGTGCTGCGCCGCATCGCCGAGCGCGAAGCCGGGGCCTGACCCCCGGGCGTCGCCGGGCCGGCCACCACCGCGGGTGGCCGGCCCCTTTCGGGTACCCGGCCGCCGGCCCACCGAACCCGCCGGGCGGCGGATTGCCGAACCCGCCGGGCGGCGGACCGCCGGTGGACCCTCGCTACTCGCCGCTCGATTCGTAACCGTGCGCGACTGCGACCCTGCGTAACGGCGGCCGGTCGTCCCTGTCCACCCCCGCGCATGCTTTGCTCTGCTTCAACCCACGCAATGGCAGCTGACCAGCGACAGCGCACCGGACCAATACCAAGCGCGCGGCAACAGCGGACACAAGCAGTGACCGTTGCGTCGGTTGAAGCAGAGCAAAGGTGGCAAGGGGTAGCGGCTGGTGGCGGGCTGACCAATACCAGCAGTGAGGATCAAGGGCCACCGACCAGAGTTGCCCTCGCGGCTTGACGAAACCCGTAGCGACACCCCCCGTCCGGCGGACCGCCGTGGGCCTGCGGCGCGGGCCGGTGGGGGTCAGCCGATCAGGCGGTAGAGCCGGTGGAACCGGTCGTCGATCGGCAGCTGGGTGACGGCGGCGAAGCCCGCCTCGGCCGCCAGCTCCCGAACGGTCTCCGGGCGCAGCACGGTGCCGGTGCCGGCCGAGGGCTGCTCGCTCAGGCAGGCCGGCAGGCAGTGCAGCACGCTGGTCGCGTACTGGAACCGCTCGATCTCGTCAGCGGGTGCGGCGAACCGCTCGGCCACCCGCGCGTCCAGCACCAGCACGCTGCCGCCGTCGGCGCACAACCGCCGGCAGGCCCGCAGCACCTGCACCGGGCGGGCGATCTCGTGCAGCGCGTCGAAGAGGCAGACCAGGTCGTACTCGCCGGCC
Source organism: Micromonospora sp. NPDC051296 (assembly GCF_040682255.1). Lineage (NCBI taxonomy): Bacteria > Bacillati > Actinomycetota > Actinomycetes > Micromonosporales > Micromonosporaceae > Micromonospora > Micromonospora sp. NPDC051296. Next base: position 15,362 of record NZ_JBFBAO010000138.1, read on the forward strand.
AGGTCGGGGTCCGCGGCGTCCCGGGCGGCGAAGGAGACCCGGTCGGTCAGGCCGGCGTCCGTGGCGTGCGCCCGGGCGTCGGCGATCACCGCGGCGTCGATGTCGTACCCGTCGACGGCGATCCGGGGGAAGGCCCGGGCCAGCCCGATGCCCGCCCAGCCGGCGCCGCAGGCCACATCGGCGACCCGGGCCGCCGAGCCGGCCAGCCGGGTGTGGATGTCCGGCGCGTGCCGCCGCAGCCAGCCGGCCAGCTGGTGGGTGAACATGGCCCGGTTGGCGCCGGCGTGGCCCTCGCGCCAGTCGACGCCGTAGACCGCGTCCGGCACCCCGCCGCCGCTGCGGTACGCCGCCAGCAGCGCCGGCAGCGCCGCCGCCACGCCACCCAGCGGCAGTACGGCCAACGCAGCCATCGACACCGGGCTGTCCGAGACGGTCAGCACCTCGGCGTGCGCCACGGGCAGCGCGAACACCCGCTCGTCGGCCGGCAGCGACGCGTCCACGGT
>NZ_JBFBAO010000139.1:0-15754 GCF_040682255.1 Micromonospora sp. NPDC051296
CAAGACCAACACCGTCTACGACGAGACGACCGCCTGGTCACACCACCCCAACCACGCCACCGCTTGACATCCAAGCACCTGGGATGTCTTTGCGCTGGTTGGCGTGGGTGTGCTTTCCCGCATTGCGGGAGGTGGGCGCGAGATCTTGGACAGTTCCCGTTACGCGAAAACGGCAACTGTCCAAGATCTCGCATGGACGGCGCCCGGTTTACCCGATCAAGGTTGCGCGACGAGGATCTAGTCAGATCCGAGCAGGAAATGGCGCAGTGCAACACAACTCCCCCGCGACGATCGAACGATCCGGCCCACTCAGCCAGTCCGTGCCAGTTGCCCCGCTCAGGGGCCGGATGCTGCCGCCCACAACCGCCTATCTTCCAATTAGCGCCGCAATCACCGATTCTCCCCGCGGCGACTCGAACAGTGACTCGAGGACCTGCGCGTAGCTGCCACCTTGCGCGACCCGCTTCCGCTGGCCGTCGAGAACAGTCGCCACCTCGCTGGAGGCGGCGGGGCCACGCGCGGGGCCGCCAAGGCCCGCAGCCGAGCCGGCAGCCGGCGACCGCAGATCTGCGGTGCCATCCACCACGTTTGGATGTGGATCGCTCACCAGGCGTTCGACCTCCAGCCTGAGGGGGCACCGGCAAGGCCATTGCCCCACCGGCCACCTCGGCTGGTTCTCGACGCCACGGGCTCGGCGGTGACGGCATGCGGCACCGGCGTCGCGGCGAGGTCGGTGCCGGAATCCCGGGTCGGTGTCTCAGCCGCCGGAGTCGTCCAGCTCGGCGCCCTCGGGGACGGTGTCGTCGTCGCGGCTGGCCAGCCAGCCGTCGGGCAGGAAGACCTTGCCCGGGGAGTTGGTCCGCCCGCGCGGCTGGCCCAGCGTCTCCACCGGGAACGGCACCGCCGGGTCCAGCTTGCCGAGCAGGTCGTCCAGCTGGGCCAGGCTGTCGATCATCGCCAGGGCGCGGCGCAGCTCGCTGCCGATCGGGAAGCCCTTGAGGTACCAGGCGACGTGCTTGCGGAAGTCGGTGCAGCCGTCCTGCTCGCCCCGGGCCGGGTTGCGTGCCCCGGCGGTGAACTGGTCGACCAGCAGCTCGGCGTGCCGGCGCATGGTCACCGCCACCTCGCCGAGGTTGGGCAGCCGCCGCTCGGTGCGACCCGCGAAGGCGGCCTCCAGGTCGGCGAAGAGCCAGGGTCGGCCGAGGCAGCCGCGCCCGATCACCACCCCGTCGACGCCGGTGTGTGCCACCATCCGCAGCGCGTCGTCGGCCTCCCAGATGTCGCCGTTGCCGAGCACCGGCACGTCGAGCGCCTGCTTGAGGGTGGCGATGGCATCCCAGTCCGCGGTGCCCGAATAGCGCTGCGCGGCCGTACGCCCGTGCAGGGCGACCGCGGCGACGCCGGCCTCCTGCGCGGCGAGCCCCGCCTCGACGTACGTCAGGTGGTCGTCGTCGATGCCCTTGCGCATCTTGACCGTGACCGGCACGCCAGCGGGTGACGCGGCGTCCACCGCGGCCCGCACCAGGCGGGCGAAGAGCCGGCGTCGCCACGGCAGCGCCGCGCCGCCGCCACGGCGGGTGACCTTCGGCACCGGGCAGCCGAAGTTGAGGTCGATGTGGTCGGCGAGATTCTTCTCGACCACGATCCGCACGGCGGCGGCGGTGGTCTCCGGGTCGGTGCCGTAGAGCTGGAGGCTGCGTGGGCTCTCGTCCGCCCCGAACGCGATCATCCGCAGGGTCTTCGGATTCCGCTCGACCAGCGCGACCGTGGTGATCATCTCGCAGACGTAGATGCCACCGCCCTGTTCCCGACAGAGCTGGCGGAACCCGACATTGGTGATGCCAGCCATCGGCGCGAGCACCACCGGCGGCCACACCTGATGCCGCCCGATGGTCAGCGGGCGCAGGGCGGGAGCGGTCGTCGGCACGGTCCAAGTGTAAGGAAGGGCCCCTTCTTAACGTCTCGTGCATAGGAAGGGCCCCCTGTTAACGCGACGCATAACACACCCGGGCGGGCGTCGGGGCGTTGTCCACAGGAGGTCCGGCCATCCACAGGCGTGCCGGTCGGGCCGGACAGACGCGGCCGCGCCGCCGATGCTGCGCCTCATGCGTACGCACCCACCCGAGTTCGCCGACCTGGCCGAGCGGCAACAACAGATCGTCATCCGCGCCCAACTGCTGGCCGCGGGCTTCGACGACATGTACTTGTACCGGCAGACCCGGCGCGGCTTGTGGCAACGTGTCCTGCCCGCGACGTACGCCCTGGTCACCGGCACCCTGACCGATGAGCAGCGGCGGATCTCGGCGGCCCTGTACGCCGGGGCCGAGGCGCAGCTGACCGGCCTCGCCGCGCTGATCTGGTACGGCTTTCGGCAGAGCCCGCGTACCGACGCCGTACACCTGGTCGTGCCGCATCACGCGCGCCGCAAGTCCGCCGGCTACGCGGTGATCGCACGGACCATGGCCCTTGACGAGCGGGCCCGGACCACACCGCTCTACCCGGTGTGCTCACCGGCCCGCGCGGTGGTCGACGCGGCGCGCGACCTGCGGCAGCTGCGTCCGGTGCGAGCGGTCGTCGCCGAGGCCATCCAACGGGGGTACGCCGACCTCGCGTCCCTGGACGAGGAGATCCGCCGCGCTCGACGCAGCCGGACGGCGCTGATCCGAAAGGCGTTCTCCGAGGTGGCACAGGGCACCCGGTCGGCACCCGAAGCCGAGTTACGGGAGTGCCTCGCGGAGAGCCCGGTGCTGTCGGAGATCCACTGGAATCCGCGCCTGCGCGACGCGGGTGGCCGGTCGCTGCCGACGCCCGACGGTTATCTGCCCGACGCCGCAGTGGCGCTGGAGGTCGACTCGCAGGAGTACCACTACCGTCCGGGCGACTGGGCGCGCACGCTCGACCGGCACAACGAGCTGAGCCGTCGCGGTCTCCTCGTCCTGCACTTCACGCCGGCACAGATCCGCCGCGAACCGCGCCGGGTCCGGCAGATGGTGGAGGACGCGTACGAGTCCCGGCGCGGCCTCGGCGCCACCGTCCGGCTGTGGATCGACCCGCCGCACGCACCCGGACCCACGAGTACGTGAACGTGCCGCCGCGAGGTGGTGAGTGTTAATAAGGGGCCCTTCCTTACACCGTCAGCAGCCGGGGAGGTGGTCGATGAGGTAGCGCTCGACCTGGTCGAGCGGGATCCGCTCCTGGGTCATGGTGTCCCGGTTCCGCACGGTCACCGCGTTGTCGTCCAGGGTGTCGAAGTCGACGGTGACGCAGAACGGGGTGCCGATCTCGTCCTGGCGGCGGTAGCGGCGGCCGATCGCCTGCGAGTCGTCGAACTCGACCACCCAGCGCTTGCGCAGGTCGGCGGCGAGCTGCTTGGCCTTCGGCGAAAGCGCCTCGTTGCGGGACAGCGGCAGCACCGCCACCTTGACCGGGGCCAGCCGCGGGTCGAAGCGCATCACCGTCCGCTTGTCCACGCCGCCCTTGGTGTTCGGCGCCTCGTCCTCGTCGTACGCCTCCAGCAGGAACGCCAGCACCGCGCGGGTGAGGCCGGCGGCCGGCTCGATCACGTACGGGACCCACCGCTCGCCCTTGGTCTGGTCGAAGTACGACAGGTCGACGCCGGAGTGCTTGCTGTGCGTGGACAGGTCGAAGTCGGTGCGGTTGGCGATGCCCTCCAGCTCGGCGAACTCGGTGCCGCCGAACTGGAAGCGGTACTCGATGTCGACGGTGCGCTTCGAGTAGTGGGAGAGCTTCTCCTGGGGGTGCTCGAAGAAGCGCAGGTTCTCCTCGGACAGGCCGAGGTCAATGTACCAGTTCCAGCGCTGCTGGAGCCAGTACTCGTGCCACTGCTCGTCGGTGCCCGGCTCGACGAAGAACTCCATCTCCATCTGCTCGAACTCGCGGGTACGGAAGATGAAGTTGCCCGGGGTGATCTCGTTGCGGAACGACTTGCCGGTCTGCGCGATGCCGAACGGCGGCTTCTTGCGGGCGACCGTCTCCACGTTCTTGTAGTTGACGAAGATGCCCTGGGCGGTCTCCGGGCGCAGGTAGTGCAGGCCCTCGTCGCTCTCCACCGGGCCGAGGTAGGTCTTCATCAGGCCGTTGAACATCCGCGGCTCGGTGAAGGTGCCCTTGTTGCCGCAGTTGGGGCAGTTGAGCTCGGCCAGCGAGGCCGGCGGGCGGCCGTGCTTGGCCTCGTACGCCTCCTCCAGGTGGTCGGCGCGGAACCGCTTGTGGCAGGACTGGCACTCGGTCAGCGGGTCGACGAAGGCGTCCAGGTGACCCGAGGCGGCCCAGACGTCACGGGCCAGGATCACCGCGGAGTCCAGGCCCACCACGTCGTCGCGCTGCTGGACCATGGTCTTCCACCACTGGCGGCGGACGTTCTCCTTGAGTTCCACGCCGAGCGGACCGTAGTCCCACGCCGAGCGGGTGCCTCCGTAGATCTCGCTGGAGGGAAAGACGAAGCCCCGGCGCTTGGCGAGGCTGACGACGGCGTCGATACGGTCGGCTGGCATTTTTCCTCCTACGCCGACTGGCGGTCGGCGGGGACGTGGTGGGATGGCTGGAACAGTTGGGGACAACGGTACGACCGGTGCGCTCCCGGACCCAGCACATTACCTGCGGCCGGTCAGTTGACTCCGCAGACCTCCATGCCGCCCGTCTGCTGGTTCTGCTTGAGCACGACCTGCTGGCGCTCCTGGTTGCCGCCGGCGAAGGTCACCTCCACCGGCACGGTGAGCGCGACGCTGTCCACCTCGCCGACCCGGTAGGAGGCGATCTGCGGCTCGGCGGCCGTCCGGCGCTCGAACTCCTGCCGGGACTCGCGCCGCCTGGCGTCCTCGCAGAGCTGGTCGTACGCCCGGCCGAATTCGCCGTCGACCAGGGCGCGGTAGTAGTCGCCGGAAACCGTGCGGCCCTGCTCTTCGATCGCCTGCACCCCGCTGACCAGCAGCCCGACCACCGCCGCGCCGCCGCCACCGCAACAGAGCAGCAGAGCCAGCGCCCCGGCGCCGAGGCCGAGCCAGAGCCGGGACCGGCCACCCTCGGTCGGCGGTGCCGCGAACGGCGGGGCCACACCGGGCCCGGGCGGCGGGGCCGGTACGCCCGGCGCGGATCCGCCGGGAGGCGGGGGTGGGACGGAACCATCCAGCGGCGGGGCAGCGAAACCGTCGGGCGGCACGGCGCCAGAGCCACCGGTGGGCGGCGCGCCGGACGCGGCCGGCGGAACGCCGGTTTCGCCCGGGACCTGAGGTCCCTGCTGGCCGGGCAGCGAGGGGTGTGGTGGTGGGGCTGCCGGTCCGGGGTCGGTCATAGGAGCCACAGTAGTGCCCGACAGCTCAGCGGTAAGGACCCGCAGCCCGATCGCTGGCGACCACCACCACGTCCCCACCCGGCGCGGCGCTGGCCAACGCCTCGTACGCGGACGGCTCGTCGACGCTCTCGGCGAGCAGCGGCACCGCCGTGACCTTGACGTCGAAGCCGCCGAGGGCCCGACGGTAGGTGCCGACCGACTCCCACTCGGTGACCAGGCACCAGTGTCGGGGGTCGTCGAGTGCCCGGACCAGCTGCCCACGCAGGTAGCCGGGCCGGGCGGCGAGCGCCGTCAGGGCCGCGTGGGCCCGGGCGGTGAACGCCTCGGCCGCATCGTCGTCGACCACGAACCGGTTGGTCACGAGCACCGGGCTCTCCTCCTCGTAGAGTTTGTGGAATGCAGCGTACGCAGAGTGGGATCGCCCGCCGGCTGGCCCGGGCCAACCCGACGACGGTGTTCCTGGTCACCCTGCTCCTGGTGCTGGTCGCGTTCTTCACCCCGGGGGTGCTCGGCGGGCTGTTCACCCTGCTGCTCGCCGGCGCGGTGGCGGCTCTGCTGGTGACCACCTGGCGGGTGCAGACGCCACCGACCCGGGCGATCCGGCTGCTGGCGCTGACCCTGCTGGTCACCGCCGGCCTGGTGAAGCTGCTCTGACATGCAAGCATGCGTTTTTGACAATCATTGTCGTTGTCGCGGACAGTCGGTGTCATGACCTTCCGCTCGACCCCGCGCGCCCTGGCCGCCACCACGGCCACCCTGTTCGCCCTGGCCGGCGTCACCGCCTGCTCGACCGACGGCACCCCGGCCGGCGCCGACCCTGACCGGGTCGACGTGGTGGCCGGCTTCTATCCGCTGCAGTTCCTCGCCGAGCGGATCGGCGGCGACGCGGTGGCGGTGACCAACCTGGCCCGGCCCGGCGCCGAGCCGCACGACCTGGAGCTGAACCCGCGACAGGTCGGGCAGATCAGCGAGGCGAGCCTGGTCGTCTTCCTGCACGGCTTCCAGCCCGCCGTGGACGAGGCGGTGGAGCAGAACGCCGGTGACCGCGCCTTCGACGTGGCCACCGTGCAGCCGCTGCTGGACGCCACCGCCGGCGGCCACGACCATGACCACGAGGGCGAGGAGCACGCCGAGGAGCACGCCGACGGGGGTGGCTCGGACGGCGCGAAGGACCCGCACGTCTGGCTCGACCCGACCCGGCTGGCCACCATCGGTGACCAGCTCGCCGAGCGGCTGGGCACCGTCGACCCGGACCGGGCCGGCGAGTACACCGCACGGGCGGGTGCCCTGCGCACCGCGCTGGAGGAGCTCGACGCCGAGTTCACCGAGGGGCTGAAGACCTGCCAGCGCCGGGAGATCGTGGTCAGCCACACCGCGTTCGGCTACCTGGCGCAGAAGTACCAGCTGGAGCAGATCGCCGTCACCGGGCTGAGCCCGGAGGACGAGCCGTCGGCGCAACGACTGGCCGCGGCCATCGAGGAAGCCCGGGCGCACCAGGCCACCACCATCTTCTTCGAGACCCTGGTCAGCCCGAAGGTCGCCGAGACGATCGCCCGGGAGGTCGGCGCCCAGACCGCCGTACTCGATCCGATCGAGGGCCTGTCCACGGAGAACGGCGCGGACTACCTTTCGGTGATGCGCACCAACCTGCAGACCCTACGGACGGCGTTGAGCTGCTCGTGACCTCTGAAGTCATCACCGTCGCGCACGGGGTGGTCGGCTACGACGGCCGCCCCGTGCTCCGTGACGTCTCGCTGACCGTGACCGCCGGCGAGGTGGTCGCGATTCTCGGCGCCAACGGCTCCGGCAAGTCCACCCTGATCCGCGCCGTGCTCGGGCTGGTTCCGCTCAGCGCCGGCTCGGTGGCCCTGTTCGGCCGGCCGGCGCGCCGGTTCCGGCAGTGGCACCGCATCGGGTACGTCCCGCAGCGCCTCGGCGCGGGCAGCGGCGTACCGGCCACGGTGGCCGAGGTGGTCGCCTCCGGCCGGTTGGCCCGCCGGGGTGTCCTGCGCCCGCCGGGGCGCGCCGACCGGGAGGCCGTCGCCGAGGCGTTGCGCGCCGTCGGCCTGGCCAACCGGGCGAAGGATCCGGTGGCCACCCTCTCCGGTGGGCAGCAGCAGCGCACCCTGATCGCCCGCGCCCTGGCCGGCCGGCCGGAGCTGCTGGTGCTCGACGAGCCGACAGCCGGGGTGGACGCGGTCAGCCAGGAGGCGTTCGCCGGGGCGCTGCGCGGCTTCGTCGACGACGGGGGCACCGTGCTGCTGGTCGCCCACGAACTGGGCCCGCTGCGGCCGCTGATCAGCCGCGCGGTGGTCGTACACCAGGGGTTCATCGCGCACGACGGCGCGGTCCCGGAGCCGGCCGGGCACCACGCGGCGCCGGACCACGACCATGTGCACCCGCACGGTCCCGAGGAGCCCGCCGGGCTGTGGAGCACAAGGTGAGCCTCTTCCAGTACGACTTCATGCTGCGCGCCCTGGTCGGCGCGCTGATCATCGGCCTGGCCGCGCCGGCGCTCGGCATCTACCTGGTGCAGCGGCGGCTCGCGTTGATCGGGGACGGCATCGGGCACGTCGCGCTGACCGGCGTCGGCGCCGGCCTGCTCTTCCAGAAGTCCCCCGTGATCATGGCGGTGATCGCGGCCACCCTCGGCGCGATCGTCATCGAGCTGATCCGCGAACGCGGCCGTACCTCCGGTGACCTGGCCCTCGCCCTGCTCTTCTACGGCGGCATCGCCGGCGGCGTGGTCCTGGTCGGGCTCTCCGACAGCACCAGCGCCAACCTCAACGCGTACCTCTTCGGGGCGCTGACCACGACGTCCCAGGACGACCTGGTCACCATCGCGGTGCTCGGCGTGGCCGTGCTGGCCGCGATGATCGCGCTGCGACCCGCGCTGTTCGCGGTCTGCCACGACGAGGAGTACGCCCGGGTCTCGGGCCTGCCGGTGCGTACGCTCAACCTGCTGCTCGCGGTGACCACCGCGATCACGGTGACCATCGCGATGCGGGCGGTCGGCGTCCTGCTGATCAGCGCGTTGATGGTCGTCCCGGTGGCCACCGCCCAGCAGGTCACCCGGGGCTTCCGCGGCACCATGGCGGCGGCGATGGCGCTCGGCCTGTTCGCGGCCGGGGCGGGCATCTGGATGGCGGCGGTCGCCGACACCGCGCCCGGCGCCTCGGTGGTGGTGCTCGCGATCGCCTCGTTCATCGTGGTCGCCCTGCTCGCCGCCGGCTGGCGCCGGCTACGCCGGGAGCGGCCGGTGCCGGTGCCCGCGCCCGAACCGCACGAGGTGGTGCTCCGCGGATCCTGACCCCGGCGGTCGCCCCGGGGTTGGTTACCGTTGCAGGGTGACCAGCGGATCCAGCTACGACGCGTACGAGGGTGCCAGCGAACTTCTGCGCGCGCTCTCCGCGCCGATCCGGCTGGCCATCGTCAGCGAGCTGGCCGGCGGTGAGCGCTGCGTGCACGAACTGGTGGACAAGCTCGGCGTCGCGCAGCCGCTGGTCTCCCAGCACCTGCGGGTGCTCCGCGGGGCCGGCGTGGTGCGCGGTTCCCGACGGGGTCGGGAAATCGCGTACACCCTGGTTGACGAGCACGTGGCGCACATCGTGGCCGACGCGGTCAGCCACGCCGGGGAGGGCTCATGAGCGAGCAGATCATCAACCACAGCGGCGTGCGGCGAAGCGGAGTGCCGACATGAGCGAGAGCGGTGCGGCCGTCCGCAACACCCGCCAGCGCTCGGCGGTGAGCGCCCTACTGGCCGAGGTGGAAGGCTTCCACAGCGCCCAGGACCTGCACGCGATGCTGCGCGAGCGCGGCGAGCGGGTCGGCCTGACCACCGTCTACCGGACGTTGCAGGGCCTGGCCGACTCGGGCGAGATCGACGTGATGCGCCCGCCCGGCGGCGAACACCTCTACCGCAGGTGCAGCGAGGGGCACCACCACCACCTGGTCTGCCGGGCCTGCGGCCGGACGGTGGAGGTCGCCGGCCCCGCGGTGGAGGCCTGGGCCGACCGGGTAGCGGCCCAGCACGGCTACACCGACGTCAGCCACACCCTGGAAATCTTCGGCACCTGCCCCACCTGCGCCCGCTGATCCCGCCCCCACACCGGCCTCGCCGATCTTGCACTTTATGTCGGGACGAAGGCCGTCAAGACGGGCATATCCGCGACCGAAAGTGCATGATCGCCGGTGCGATGTGGGGCCAAGCTCGGGATGCCGGGCGGGGTGGGGCGTGGCAGGCTGACCGGCGTGAAGATCTACGCTGATCGTTTTCCGGCCGCGCTGCGGCAGTTCCTCACCGACCTGCTCGTCGTCGCCTGGGTGTACGCGACGATCCGGGGCGCGCTCTGGCTGCACGACCTGGTGCAGAAGCTGGCCGTACCCGGACAGAAGCTGGAGGGGGCCGGCGGCGGCCTGGCCGACAACCTCGCCGAGGCCGGCGGAAAGGTCGGCCGGGTGCCGCTGGTGGGCGGCGAGTTGACCGCACCCTTCGAGCGGGCGGCCGGCGCGGCCCGCTCGCTCGCCGAGGCCGGGCGCGACCAGCAGGAACTCGTCGACCAGCTGGCCCTGGCACTGGCCGTCGGGATGCTGATCGTGCCGCTCGGGTTGGTGCTGTTCGGCTGGCTGCCGCTGCGGGTGCGTTGGATGCGCCGGGCCGGCTCGGCGGCGGCGCTGGCCGCCGCGCCCGCCGGCCGCGACCTGCTGGCCTTGCGCGCCCTGGCCGGGCAGCCGCTGCGCCGGCTGACCCGGATCGCCCCCGACGTGGCCGAGGCGTGGCGGCGCGGCGACGACGCCACCGTGGACGCCCTGGCCGCGCTGGAACTGCGCCGCCTCGGTCTCCGCGACCCCCGCCCCTGACGCGTCCGTCAGTCGGTGGCCAGGACCTCGCGGAGCTTCGCGGCGAACTCCTCGGGCTTGCCGGCGTAACCGAACTCACCACCGAGGAAGCCCCCGTGATGGCTCGGGAACACCGTCGCCTGCTGGCCGAGCAGGGCCGCGGTGCCGAGCGCGGTACGCGCGGTGTACGTTCCCGTCGACTCCTCGCCGACCGCGATCACGATCCGGGTCGACGCCGCCGTGAGCAGGCTCGGATCCGGGCGATAGTCGGTGATCGCCCACGAGTTCTTCGACAACAGCGGATCGTCACGGGTGCCGTCGTCACCGGTCGGCATGCCGAAGGTCGCCGGGTCGGGCGCGGGCTGGGCGAAGTAGTCCTCGGTGAACTCGCCCTGCCAGGACGTCATCGCGATGAACGCGGCCATGCCCGCGCCGAAGCCGTTCGCCTGGTACGCCTCGTGGAACGCGGCCCGGGCACGCTCGGCGCCTTCCGCATCGGGAAGCACCGCGTTGATCGGTGGCTCGTGCGCCACCAGCGTGACGACGTCGCCGGGGTGGGTCGCGACCAGTTCGAGGGCGGTCACCGCGCCGCCACTGCTCGCGAAGACCTCGACCGGACCCGCGTCGAGCGCCTCGATCAACAGGTGCAGGTCGGCCGCCTGCTGCTGCGGCGTGTTGTCCGACCGGCCGTCGGTGCGGATGCTGCGGCCCAGGCCGCGCGGGTCATAGGTGACAACCGTACGGTCCGTGAAGTTGGCGGCGAGGGCGGCAAAGCCCTCCGCCGTCATCGGCTGACCGGTCATGAGTAGCGCCGGCCGACCGCCAGCCGGCGGGAGCGGTCCGCGCACGTCGTAGACCAGGTCCACGCCGGGTACGGCGAGCGTGCGGGTCTGTGTCGTCGTCATGACGGTGACCCTAAGGTCCAGCTACGACATGTGCCGTCAACCGACGCCGAGGCGGATTGAGGCGATCGTTGTCCGGGTTCTGCCGCAGGGCGGCCAAGGCTCGACACGGGCCCTATGCGGGTGGGGGGATGTGGCGGCGGGCGTCGTCGGTGACGGTGGAGGGGCCGGGGGTCCAGGGGGCGACCCAGGGGAGGTCGTCGGGCGGGGTGATCACGCCGTCCTCCACGGCGGCGTAGCGGCCGGCGAGGATGCGTTTGGCCGCCGCCACGTCGACCGAGTCGGTGTTCTCCCACAGGGCGGTGAACAGCGCGTCGACCCGGACCCGGGCCTGGCGGCAGAACAGGTCGGCCAGCTCGACGTTCTCCGGTCGCTCCGGCCGCTGCGCGGACGCCCGGACGCAGACCGCGCTCATCGCGAACAACTCGGCCCCGATGTCCACCACCCGGCCGAGGAACGCCTGCTTGCGCTCCAGCTTGCCCTGCCAGCGGGACATCGCGTAGAAGGTGGACCGGGCCAGCTTCCGGGAGGCCCGCTCGACGTAGCGCAGGTGCCCGGCCAGCGGGCCGAACTCGGCGTACCCCATCGGTTGCTGCCCCTTGCCGACCGCGAGGGTCGGCAGCCACCGCGCGTAGAACGCGCCGGCCCGCGCGCCCGCCTTCGCCTTGCGGCCGAGCCCGGCCTCGGGGTCGATGATGTCCCCGGCGACGGAGAGGTGCGCGTCCACCGCCTCGCGGGCGATGAGCAGGTGCATGATCTCGGTGGAGCCCTCGAAGATCCGGTTGATCCGCAGATCACGCAGGATCTGCTCCACCGCCGCCGGGCGCTCGCCCCGGGCGGCCAGCGAATCGGCCGTCTCGTACCCCCGGCCACCCCGGATCTGGACCAACTCGTCGACGATTCGCCAGGCCATCTCGCTGGCGTAGAGCTTCACCAGCGCCGCCTCGATCCGGATGTCGTTGCGGTCGTCGTCGGCGAGCAGACAGCAGAGATCCAGCATGGTCTCCATGCCGTACGTGGTCGCGGCGATGAAGGACAGCTTCTGCGCGACCGCCTCGTGTTCACCGACCGGCCGGCCCCACTGGACCCGGTCGGCGGACCACTCGCGGGCCACGTTCAGCGCCCACTTGCCGGCGCCGACGCACATCGCCGGCAACGACAGCCGGCCGGTGTTCAGCGTGCTCAGGGCGATCCGGAGGCCCTTGCCCTCGCCGCCGATGACGTTCTCCTTCGGCACGAAGACGTCGTGGAAGCGGGTGAGGCTGTTCTCCAGGCCGCGCAGGCCGACGAAGCCGTTGCGCCGCTCGACGGTGATGCCCTCGGCGTCGCCGTCGACCACGAACGCGGTGATGCCACCTCGGCGGCCCTCGGCTGCCGGCACCCGGGCCATCACCACGAGCAGGGTGGCCACCGTGCCGTTGGTGGCCCACAGCTTGACGCCGTTGAGCCGGTAGCCGGTGCCATCGGGGGTCGGCTCCGCCGTGGTCGCCAGCCGGGCCGGGTCGGAACCCACGTCCGGCTCGGTGAGCAGGAACGCGGAGACCTCGCCGGCCGCCAGCCGGGGCAGGAACCGCTGCTTCTGCTCGGCGGTGCCGAACATCTTCAACGGCTGCGGTACGCCGATCGACTGGTGCGCGGAGAGCAGCGCGCCGATCGCCGGGCTGACCGAGCCGACCAGCATCAACGCCCGGCAGTAGTGCAGGTTGCTCAGCCCGACCCCGCCGTACTCCTGGCCGATCTTCATGCCGAACGCGCCGAGTCGGGCCAACCCCTGGAACACCTCGTCGGGGATGCGCGCGTCCCGTTCGATCGCCGAGCCGTCCACCTCGGCGGCGACGTACTCGCGGAGCCGGCCGAGGAACTCCGCCGCCCGTTCCTCCTCGGCGGGGTCGGGCCGGGGCCACGGGTCGATCAGGTCGAGCCGCAGCCGGCCCAGGAAGAGTTCCTTGCCGAAGCTCGGCCGATCCCAGGTGGTCTGCCGGGCCGCCTCGGCGACCTGACGAGCCTCCTTCTCGGACACCTGCGTTTCGGACGCCTGCGTTTCGGGCGCCGGGCTCGCCGCGCCGGGCGGCGGGTCGACGCTACGGCTGTCATTGGCTGATGGACGGTGATTCTCGGCGATGGCCACGGCAAACCCCCGGGCTGGATCCGGCACTCGGACTGTTCCGCCTGCTCAGCAGGTTACCCGCGTTCGTTACCCAAAGGTAGCCACGGTTTATCCACAAAGCTCGCTCAGCCCACGGTGAGCCCGCTCGGATCCTCGTCGTCGTCGATGTCGTCGTCACCCCAGTTGCGCCGGGAGAACGGCAGGACCACCCAGAAGGTGAGGAACCAGAGCCCGGTGACCGCGCAGAGCAGGAAGGCGATCGGCCGGGCGAGCACGAAGTCGCTGACCAACAGCACCGCGCTGACCATCGAGACCAGCATGAAGCCGAGCCCGGCGGTGGCCATCCGGTGCGCGAAGCGCACCAACTCGGGCTTGCGCCCCTGCCGGAACAGCGCCCGGTGGAACGCCACCGGCGAAATGATCATTGCGGTGGCGCCGGCCGCCGCGAGCAGCGCGACGATGTACACGTCCCGCTGGAACGGGGTGGTACGCGTGAAGCCGTTGCTGAACGGCAGGGTGAGCAGGAAGGCGAAGAGGATCTGCACGCCGGTCTGCGCGACCCGCAACTCCTGTAGCAGATCGGCGAAGTTGCGCTGCCACCGCTGCTTCTCGGTTTCCTTCGACACCGCGGACCTCCGGGGGTACGACCTCCGCCGGCCCGACTTCCGCCGCCCGGCGGCAGGCTGATGCCCCGCGCCGGGTGACGCGAAACCGACTCAGCGCCAGCGCCGGTCCGGTCGAGCCGGCCGGCGACCCCGGGCACCGGCTGCGGCAGCCCCGTTCAGGAGCCCCGGCGGATCCGTCCCGCGTACCGGGCCTCCAGGGCGTCATTGTGCGCGTCGCCGCCGGCGATGTTCGCCGACAGGTAGACCGGCGGGCGCTCGCCCGCGGCGAGCAGCCGGGCCACCACCTCGACCACGATCTGCTGGGCGAGCAGCGCCGCGGTGATCGAGGAGACCGCGCCGACCGCGCCGCCACCCGGCAGCGGCAGCGTGGCGTCGCCGTACGGGGCGCCGTTGTCCAGCACGACGTCGGCGAAATCGGCGAGCTTGCGGCCGGACGGGTGTCGGGACTCCATCCGCGCCGAGTGCTCCGCGGAGGTGATCGCCACCAGCCCGTGACCGCGCTGCCGGACCAGCGACGCGAACTCCACCATCGCGCCGTTGACGCCGGAGTTCGAGGCGAGCACGAAGACGTCCCGCGGGCCGATCGGGGCGAGGTCGTAGAGGCGGTGGGCGACCGACGGATCCCGCTCGAGCTTCGGTCCCAGCACGTCGGCCGGCTCCCCACCGTGCAGCACCAGGTCGCGCAGGGCGATCCGGTTGGTCGGTACCAGCCCGCCGGCCCGGCCAGCGATCTCCATCGCCAGGGCCTCGGAGTGACCGGTGCCGAAGGCGTGCACCACGCCGTCGGCCCGGATCGCCTCGGCGATCAGGTCGGCGGCCCGGGCCACCTGCTCCCGCTGGCTCTGCGCCACCCGGTCCAGGGTCGCGGTCACCGTGGCCAGGTAGCCCTCGGCACTCAGCGTCATGCTCTCTCCGCTCCTCGAATTTTCCGGCCGCTTGCCGGTCCCCTTCCGCCGGCACTGTGCTTCGGCTCCGTGCCGCCGTGCGGCACCGCCGACCCGCTCAGGCGGCCGGGCGTACCCGGGCCAGGATCGCCTCGACCAGCGGCGCCGGCGCCTCGTCCGGGATCCAGTGGCTGACCCCGGGCAGTTCGACGAACCGGTAGTCCCCGACCACGTGGGCGGCGCACGCCTCGGCGGCGGGACGCCCGATGGCGACGTCCCGATCGCTCCACACGTAGCTGGTCGGCACCGTCACCGGGCCGGTCGCCGCCAGCTCCGCCCGGTACATCGCCCGGTACCAGTTCAGCGCCGCGGTCAACGCGCCCGGCTCGCGCATCGGATCGGCGTACGCGGCCACCCGCGCCGCGTCGCCGACCCCGTGCAGCAGCCGACGCAGCCCAGTGGCACCCAGGGCCAGCAGCGTCTTCTCGGCCACCCCCGGCTGCCGGAACAGCAGCATGTACGCCGAGCGCGCCTTCTGCTGTGGGTCCTCGGCCAGCGCGTGCGCCATGGCGGCCGGGTGCGGCACGGAGACCGCGGTCAGCGTGCGTACCCGGTCGGGGTGGCCGGCGGCCAGCGCCCACCCGACGACCGCGCCCCAGTCGTGCCCCACGACGTGCGCGGTGGCGACGCCGAGGGCGTCCAGCACGGCCACCGCGTCGGCGACCAGCTCCGCCAGCCGGTACGCCTCGACGGCCTCGGGCCGGGCGCCGGGCGAGTAACCCCGCTGGTCCAGGGCGTACGTGCGCAGCCCTGCGGCGTGCAGCGCGGGCGCCACGTCGATCCACTCGCCGGAATGCTGCGGGAAGCCGTGCAGCAGCAGCACCGGTTCGCCGGGCTCGGGGCCACCGGCGGTGACGTCGAACCGCAGACCTCGGGCCTCGATGCGCATAGCCGGCACCCTACCCATCCACCCCAACCACCGCCCGCACCACGCCAGCGCCACAACCCACACGGCCGATCATGAAGTTGGCGGGCGCTTCGGAGATCAAACCGCCCGCCAACTTCATGATCAACAGGGCGGGACC